>NZ_LASY01000089.1:0-65684 GCF_000973155.1 Grimontia sp. AD028
AGCCTCTGCCTTGCATAAAGTCGCCACAAACTGCTGCAAAAATCATCACCAAAGGTCAACAGACCCTAGATTCTGGTCATTATGACGTTCGGTACAAAGGTGAGCGTTGGGGACTTTCAGTGAAGCGCTACAGCAACGGACATGCGGTAAAAGTTTACGCAGAGTCTCTGGCGGGGTCTGATTTTATCAGTGGGAATTTGTATCTTGTTGATGATATCTGGCCGTTGAGGCCCTGCGAAATGCCGAGAGAGAAAGTGATGTCATTTATCCTCGGTTTCGAGCTGCAAAAATAACAAAGCCCGCGTTTGCGGGCTTTGTTATTTCATTGGTGTTTTTCGCAATCTTCACTGCGAATGGTTCGCTCCAGAACCGGGCGTCCGCGTGCATCGCGGAAAAGAAATTTGTAACTAACACCTCTTTCCATCAAAGAATAAATCTCACTGTCAGAACAATAAGTTTCTTCTAATCCATCGACAAGAGCTGCTGGAGCTAAATCACCACCTCCTGAATAAATTAATGTCAGCTCTACTTCGGTGCTGTTGGACTTTGCACGGACTAGATTATAGTGTTCAAATTGCTCTGGGGTTGAGTTGCTAATAATATCTGCACGCTGCGCAGCAAAGGATTCCGCTATCTCGAGATCTGAAGTGCTTGAACAGGCCGAGAGCACCAGTGCTGCGGCACTCATCAGCGCGATACGTCCTGTTTTAAGAGTCTTTCGCATTGAACATTCCTGTGCGTTTAATCTGCCGCTGAAATTACGCGGGCAAAACTTTTTTAAATGGCTTCACGATAACGTCTTTGTAGACGCCCGCCTCGATATAAGGGTCTGCATCTGCCCATGCTTTGGCATCTTCCAAGCTATCAAACTTAGCAATCACGGTTGAGCCAGTGAAACCCGCTTCGCCTGGATCTTCACTGTCGACAGCTGGATTTGGGCCTGCCACCAGAAGACGGTCTTGAGCTTCCAAATCGCGTAAACGGGCGAGGTGTTGTTCCCTCACTTGCATTCTTAACGGCAAACTGTTTTCAACATCTTGTGAAAAAATGACGTACCACATCCGTGCTTTCTCCGAGTTTTTCTCGCCTAGTGTCTTCGGCCTATTGTATGCAAGGCTACACGATTGCGCAGGCAAGTTTTTCTGATTTATGACTTATTTATCGGTCTTGGGCGCCCGTCACCATCAATAGCAACATAATTGAACGTTGCTTCACAGACTTTGCGGCGGGTTCCAATGCCGTCTGTTGCCACGGGTTTCACCCATACTTCCAGGCTTACACTCATCGAAGTTCGGCCAATACGGGTGCATTCACCATAACAACAAACGACATCGCCCACTGAGACAGGAGTTTTGAACACAATTTCCTGAACAGAGACGGTAACCACGCGACCGTGGGAGATCTCCTTCGCCAAAATGGCACCAGCTAAATCAAGCTGGGACATAATCCAACCGCCAAAAATATCACCATTAGCATTGGTGTCAGCGGGCATAGCAAGCGTTCGCAGTAAGAGTTGACCGCGAGGGCAATTATTCGTTTCCGACATGATACGACTTCCGGGAAATGAAATTGAAAAAGGGTGAGCCTAATCACCCTTAGAGTGATTTATATGCGAGTTATTGTTCTTCTGAATCGGTTTCTTTTGGCATGTGCTTGTAGATGTAAACACCGCTCACCATGGTAAATACCAACGTCAATGCTAACAAACCAAACACTTTGAAATTCACCCAAACATCCAGTGGCATTTGATAGGCAACATAAACGTTGAGTACCGCCAACGCCGCGAAAAAACCAACCCAGGCTGAGTTGATGTTTCGCCACACATTGTCTGGCAGTGTAATTTCTTTGCCAAGCATGCCTTTGATAAGTGGTTTACCCAGAACCTGAGAAACCATCAACCCAATGGCAAACAGGGCGTAAACAATCGTTACTTTCCATTTGATGAAATTGTCATCTTGGAAAAACAGCGTCATGCCGCCGAAAACAGCCACCAATACCGCTGTGACTATCTGCATCTTCTCGACTTTTTTGTAGAGCACCCATGTAATGGCGACTTGAATGATTGTCGCGACAATCAGCGCTCCCGTTGCCGTGTAGATGTCGTACATCCTATAGAGCGCGAAGAAGATAATGAGCGGGATAAAGTCGAGAAGCTGTTTCATTCAGAGAGTGATCCTTGTGGCAGAGCTTTAGGCTTGCTCAATAAGACCCAAAGTTTACCGAAAACTTCTGGCAGTTAAAACGCAAAGGAGCCAGAGAAAAGAAAAGGCCATCGGACGATGGCCTTAAATATCGGAGATCTGGGACGGCTTCGTTTTACTTGGTTGTTGCGGCTTTCATGTTTGCAACGAACTCGCCAAGCTCTTTCAGCATGTTTGCTTCATCAGCAACATTACGCTCGATGATTTTCACCACAGCTGAACCTGAAATCGCCCCCGCAGCGCCTGCAGTAATCGCTTCTTTAACTTGAGCTGGCTCTGAAATACCAAAGCCCAGTAAAGGACGAGGTGCATCGAACGCCGACAGTTGAGCGAGCAGGTGCTCAATTGGCTTACCGGCTTTGGTTTCTGCACCGGTAACGCCAGCACGGGAAAGCAGGTAAGTGTAGCCACCGCCAAGTTCAGAAATGGTTTTCAGGGTTTCTTCGTTCGCGTTCGGTGGTGCGATAAAGATGGCGTGAACACCATGTTTGGCAGCGGACTCGCGGAACTCGGCAGATTCGCCTGCTGGCACATCAGCAATCAGCACCGAATCTACGCCAGCTTCTGCGCATTTTGCATAGAAGTTATCGATGCCGTTAGCGAAAACCAGGTTTGCATACATCAGAAGGCCAACAGGAATATCAGGATGACGCTCACGCACCTCCTTCAGAATGCTGAAGCAATTGTCCGGCGTAGTGCCAGATTCCAATGCACGAATGGTTGCGCCCTGAATGGTTGGGCCATCGGCCAGTGGATCTGAGAACGGAATACCCAGCTCCAGCGCGTCAGCACCATTTTCAATCAGCGTTTCAATGATACGCAGTGATTGCTCTGGATTTGGATCGCCAATGGTGACAAAAGGAACGAATGCGCCTTCACCTTTAGCATCCAGCTTTTCGAACATCGCTTCATAGCGGTGAGACAAGGTAGCAGCCATTACATCACTCCTTTTTCTTTCAAAATGTCGTGGACAGTAAAGATGTCCTTGTCACCGCGGCCTGACAGGTTCACTACAAGCAGCTGCTCTTTTTCTGGGTTTTCTTTTGCCATCTTCAGCGCATACGCCAAAGCATGAGCAGATTCCAGTGCAGGAATAATGCCTTCGTGACGAGCCAGTTCCTGGAAAGCATCCAGCGCTTCGTCATCGGTAATTGCCACGTATTCGGCGCGGCCAATAGAATTCAGATGCGCATGCTGAGGGCCAACCGATGGGAAGTCGAGACCTGCAGACACAGAGTAAGACTCTTCTACCTGACCATTTGGATCCTGCATCAGTGGCGCTTTCATGCCAAAGAAGATGCCGAGTTTACCGTGTTTAAGCGGTGCACCATGCTGGTCTGTGTCCAGACCCAGACCTGCAGGCTCAACGCCAATCAGGCCTACATCGGTTTCTTCGATGAAATCAGCGAACATACCAATGGCGTTAGAACCACCGCCCACACAGGCGATAACGTTATCAGGTAGGCGGCCTTCGATTTCCAGAATTTGCTGCTTGGTCTCTTCACCAATCATCTTCTGGAATTCGCGAACAATTGTCGGGAATGGGTGAGGACCTGCAGCCGTGCCTAGCAGGTAGTGGGCTTCTTCGTAACTTGCAGACCAGTCACGCAGCGCTTCGTTGCAGGCATCTTTCAGAGTTGAAGAGCCAGAATGAACAGGGATGACTTCTGCGCCCATCAGTTTCATGCGGAATACGTTCGGGCTTTGACGTTCAACGTCCTTCGCGCCCATGTATACGCGGCATTTCAAATCCAGCAGGGCACAAGCCAGCGCCGTAGCAACGCCGTGTTGACCAGCGCCAGTTTCGGCAATGATTTCTTTTTTGCCCATACGCTTAGCCAGTAGCGCCTGACCCAAAACCTGATTGGTTTTGTGTGCACCGCCGTGAAGCAGATCTTCACGCTTCAGGTAAAGTTTGGTTTTCGTCCCTTTGGTCAGGTTGCGACAAAGGGTGAGGGCAGTAGGACGACCTGCATACTCTTTAAGAAGAGAAATGAATTCTTCCTGAAAAGCTGGATCGTTCTGTGCGTCAATAAACGCTTGCTCCAGTTGGTCTAACGCTGGAACCAGAATTTGAGGAACATACTGTCCGCCAAACTCTCCAAAATAGGCGTTCAACTTAGTCATAACAGTCCTTAGTAATCTCTCAGCGCCGTAAATGCAGCGTCCAATTTGTCTTTATCTTTGATACCCGGTTCGCTTTCCACGCCCGAGTTAAAATCGAGTCCCGCACAGCCGATTTGCGCGGCTTCTTTCGCGTTCTCTGATGACAGGCCACCGGCCAGCATCAGGCTTTCTTTTTGTTCATCCGGCACCAAAGACCAGTCGAACTGTGTCCCTGTTCCGCCACTTTGGTTGCCGACGCGGCTGTCCAGAAGATTGCGGTCAGCGTCAGTTTCAATGTGAGGAACTGTGTTGCTTACGCCATGCGCTTTCCAAATCTGGGTGCCTTTTGGCAACTCGATACGAAGCTGTTTCACGTATTCGCTGTTCTCATCGCCGTGGAGTTGAACCGCAGCCAGACCTAGCGCTTTTGCGGTGTCAGCGACATGGTTTAGATCGTGGTTCTGGAACACGCCAACGTATTGCAGCGGCGCGCCTTCCATCACTTTTCGCGCAGCTTCCAAATCCACATAACGTGGAGACTTCTCAACGAAAATCAGGCCACCATAGTTGGCATAGGAATCATAAGCCGCTTTGGCATCTTCGGCGCGGGTTAAACCACACACCTTGTTGTCGCCGTAAAGCACACGGCGAACCGCCTGCTCGACATCGGTTTCTGCCATCAGTGAGCTACCAATCAAGAAGCCATTCGCAAACGGTGCCAATTCGCGGATTTGCTGGTGGGTATAAATACCCGACTCTGAAATCACAATGCGATCATCAGGCAGGCGAGGTGCCAGTTCTTTGGTACGGTTCAGGTCGATGCTTAGGTCACGCAGATTGCGGTTATTGATGCCAACCACTTTGGCTTCGAGAGCAATCGCACGCTCCAGTTCTTCTTCGTTACTGACTTCCGTCAATACACCAAGGTTCAGCTCATGCGCGACCGCTGCAAGTGTTCGGTATTCTTCATCGTTAAGCACAGACAGCATCAACAGGATTGCGTCGGCTTGATGATGGCGCGCAAGGTACACCTGATAGGTGTCGATCATGAAATCTTTGCAAAGCACAGGGCAAGGGACTTGAGAACGAACAATCGGCAGAAAATCGAAATTGCCCTGAAAGTACTTTTCATCCGTCAACACTGAAATCGCGGCAGCATGTTTACCGTAAACACCTGCAATGTAGTTCAGGTCAAAATCATCACGAATCAGGCCTTTGGACGGTGACGCCTTTTTACACTCAAGAATGAACTTCGCTGGGTTGCCAGAAAGCGCGTCGTAGAAGCTACGATCGCTGGGTACCACGTCGTTAATAAAACTCTCTAGTGGTTGCGACTCTTTACGCGCCGCTACCCACTCTTTTTTGTCTTCAACAATTTTTGCCAGTACCGTTTCCATTAGTTGCTCCGAGATGCCAGTTGCTGAACCAGTTCGAATGGCTTACCACTATTCATCACATCCAGCGCTTTTTGCGTGTTAGCTTTGAGATCTTCTTGTCCAAACAGACGCAGCAGTAATGCCACGTTAACAGCGACAGCAGATTGCTGTGCGTCGGTGCCTTTGCCTTGCAGAATTTGCGAAATGATTTCGCGGTTTTCTTCCGGCGTACCGCCTTTGATGGATTCAAGCGGGTAGGTCTGAACGCCAAAGTCTTCCGGCGTCAGTGTATATTCGGTTATGACACCGTCTTTGATTTCCGCGACCGTTGTTTCACCGTGAATCGCTACTTCATCCAAACCACTGCCGTGAACAACGGCTGCGCGCTTCATGTTGAGATTCAGCATGGTTTCAGCAATAGGGCGAACCAGTGATTTATCGTACACACCCATCAATTCCAGCGTTGGCTTCGCAGGGTTAATCAGTGGACCCAGCAAGTTGAAGATGGTGCGGGTTTTCATGGTTTGACGAACCGGCATCGCATGGCGAACACCGCTGTGATACTGAGGCGCGAACAGGAAGCACACGCCCAAATCATCCAGTGCACCGCGCGCGGTGTCTGGGCTCATTGCCAAGTCGATACCAAATGCAGCTAACAGGTCAGAAGAACCCGATTTGCTCGAAACACCGCGGTTACCGTGCTTGGCGACTTTCACGCCACATGCTGCGGCAACGAATGCTGCGGTGGTTGAAATATTGATGGTGTTTGCGCCATCACCGCCGGTGCCAACGATGTCTGCGAAATCGTAATCCGGTGTTGGAAATGGGTTGGCGTTTTCAGTGAGTGCAGACGCTGCACCTGCAATTTCTTCTGGCGTTTCGCCTTTGATTTTCAATGCGGTCAGCGCTGCAGACAGCAGAATTGGGTCAAGTTCGCCTTTGATAATGGTATCAAACAGCTGATGGCTTTCTTCCTGCGACAAAGATGTCTGGTCGTAAAGTTTGTTAATAATCGCTTCCATAATGCTCTCCTTGTCCTTGTCGATCAGCGCGCTTGTGTAGCCCAGTTAATGGTATTGGTTAAAAGGTCTGCGCCTTTTGTTGTGAGAATGGATTCCGGGTGGAATTGGAAACCCACGACTTTGTCGTTGTCGTTAACAACTGCCATCACCAGCCCATCCACATCCGCAATCACATCCAGTGAGTCTGGTACCTTGGTTGCAACCAAAGAGTGGTATCGGGCAATCGTCAGCGGGCTTTCGATGCTTCCAAATACATCGTGGCCGTTGTGTGTCATTAGCGAGGCTTTGCCGTGAACGATTTCACCTGCGCCGGCAACAGTACCGCCGTAAGCTTCGGTAATCGCTTGTTGGCCCAGACAAATACCAATCATTGGCACTTTGCCTTTCAGTTTTAAAATCAGCTCTGGCATACAGCCTGCTTCTGAAGGTGCACCAGGGCCTGGCGACAATACAACCACTGGGTTGTTGAGCTCAGACAGTGCCTGTTCGATTTGGTCTGCACTCAGGCTGTTTCGGTAAATCGTGACCGGGTAACCGAGTGAGCGGAATTGATCGACCAGGTTGTAAGTAAATGAATCGAAGTTATCGACGAGCACAATATGTGCATTGACCTGATTGCTCATGCTTATGCTCCTGTATGTGCTGCGCGAATGGCGGTAAGAACGGCAGCGGCTTTGCCGCGGGTTTCGTCTGCTTCTGCCTGAGGCACAGAATCAAACACCACACCTGCACCGGCTTGTACCTGAGCAACGCCATCTTCTACGTATGCAGAGCGGATAACGATACAGGTATCCATATCACCGTGACCGGTAATGTAACCGACTGCGCCGCCGTAGCTGCCGCGACGGCTTTGCTCGAACTCACGAATCAATTGCATGGCACGGATTTTCGGAGCACCCGTCAAGGTACCCATGTTCATGCAGGCTTGGTAAGCATGCAGAGCATCCAAATCATGACGAAGCTGTCCGACAACGCGCGACACCAAATGCATCACGTGACTGTACCGGTCAACTTGAAGAAGATCAGCGACATAGCGGGTACCAGGTTCACTGATGCGAGCCACATCGTTTCGCGCCAAATCAACCAGCATCATGTGCTCGGCTTTTTCCTTGATGTCGTTGCGAAGTTCAAGCTCTATGCGACCATCCAGATCAAGGTTGATGGAACCATCACTGTTTTTACCGCGATGGCGAGTACCTGCGATCGGGTAGATTTCAACTTGATTGGTGTCTTTGCTGTATTTCAGCGCACTTTCCGGAGACGCGCCAAACAAGGTGAACTCCTCATCCTGCATATAGAACATGTAGGGGCTCGGATTGCCTTGCTTGAGTTTCAGGTACGCGTTCAGTGGGGAAGGGCATGGCAAAGTGAAGCGACGGCTCGGCACGACTTGGAAAACATCGCCTTTTACCACGTAGCCTTTGAGCTCATCGACAGCATTGCAGAAATCTTCATCGCTAACGGACACGGCTACATCAACACTGTCCAGTTGCTTCGCAGAAGGCATTTCGGTTGGATTCAGGCAGCTTTCCCGAATCGCCTGTAAGCGACGGCTCAAATCAAAGTAGGTTTCGGTGTTTTCGTTGCCACCAAACTGGGTTGCCTGAAGCTTGGCTTTGCGACGCTGGTGGTCGATAACCAAAAGGGTTTCCGCAACATAAAATAGGTAGTCAGGACAACGGTTGCCGGATTCCACGTCTGGCAGCGGTTCAAATTGCGCGACTAAGTCGTAGGCAAACAAACCACCGACAAATAATGCTTCGTCTGGCAGACCATCCAGTTTGAAAGCATGCTGGACCAAACGCAGCGCATCAAAAGGAGATGGTTGGCGCAGACGGGCGTCTTCATCCAGCGTGCGGTTTTCTTCAGCAAAATGTAAGGTCAGCAGCTCAGGTTGACGCTCACTTTCAATAGCAAGTTGTTGGCTGGCGAGTTCAGCTTCAACGGCATCAAGCACGTTGTGGCCGTTTTGGCTCTTAGCTTCGAGTTCAACCGTGCGGCCACGACAAACGATACGCACTGCTGCGTCGACCAACATCAGGCTTTTGAGGTCCTGTTTGGAATCAATCTCGGCAGATTCAAGTAACAGGCTATGTGGGCGATCCTGGCAGATCGCCGCATACAGTTCAGTGGGTGCAGCGACGTATGGCACATCCAGGCTCAATACGTCGAGTTCGCCTTTATTTAAAGCGTGGTTTTTCACAGCGTTCTCCCTGCTGCTTCTACAAATGGTTTCAATTCTTGCATTAACTGCGCGAACATTTCCCCTGTCAGTGCTTGATGCCCATCTGACAGCGCTTCTGCTGGATTGAGGTGGCTTTCAACGATGATACCGTCGGCGCCTACCGCTGCTGCCGCACGAGACAATGGAATGACAAGCTCACGTACGCCGGTGCCATGACTTGGGTCGACGACCACTGGCAAGTGGCTGCGCTGTTTGATGTAAGCGACTGCATTTAAATCCAAAGTATTACGCGTTGCTGTTTCAAATGTACGAATGCCGCGCTCACAGAGAATAATGTTCGGGTTGCCAGCATCATAGATATATTCTGCCGCCAGCAACAGTTCCTCGATAGTGGCGGAAAGTCCGCGTTTTAACAAGACCGGTTTACCAGTTTCGCCCACGGCCTTTAACAATCCGTAGTTCTGCATATTGCGCGCGCCAATTTGCAAGCAGTCGATGTATTCACACAGTGAATCAACCTGGCCGACTTCCATGACTTCAGAAACGGTTGGCATGCCGGTAGCTTCACTCGCTTGTTTAAGCAGTTTCAGGCCTTCAACGCCCATGCCCTGGAAGTCATAAGGACTAGTGCGTGGCTTGTAAGCGCCGCCACGAAGGGCAACTGCGCCATGACCTTTGACGACATCTGCAACAGACATTAATTGTTGTTCGGATTCTACAGAGCAAGGACCAGCAATAACCGCGAATTTGTCGCCGCCTACGGGTACATTACCGATGCGGACCACGCTGTTGTGTGCTTGGACTTCGCGGGACACCATTTTGTATTTGGTCAGGATAGGTTTGACTTCTTCAACCAGCGGGTCACTGTCCAGATGAAGCTTCTGTAATACGCGTTCATCGCCCAATGCACCCAAAACAATGCGCTCTACACCCGGCATGTAAAGCGGCTTCAGGCCTGCGTTCTCAATCTTGTTCAGGATGTGTTTTGCTTCTTGTTCTGTTGCCTGAGGCTTTAGCACGATGATCATAATCTGAGTCCTTAGCTTGTCATTCCCAATCCAGTTTCCGGGAAAAAATAGGTACAAAAAAACCCGCGTTATGCGGGCTTGGTGTCGTCTTTCCTTGAGATATCACTCATCACACCGCCCGCTATTGGGAGTGCCACCACCAGTTAATCAGTGCTGTTTGTTGGATGAGGTTATGCTGTACCATGAAGACGAAATCCATTTGAATAAGTAATCGTGTACTAGTTAACTAGTATATGTTGGCGAAGTCAAGCAACAAATAGAAGAAAATGAATGCTATTTGATCTACATAGCCACACAACAGCGTCGGATGGGCGCTTCACACCGGAAGACTTGGTCAAGCGCGCGGTTGATTTTCGCGTCAATGTACTGGCGATTACCGATCACGATACGGTGGCAGGACTGGAAGAAGCCAAAGCAGTCGTTGCCCGTGACAATCTGCCGTTACACATCGTCAATGGTATTGAAATATCGACAGTTTGGGAAAACAAAGACATCCATGTCGTCGGTCTCAATATCGATCCTGAGTCTCCTGAATTGCAGAAACTGATCCTAGAGCAGTCAGCGCGCCGCGATGAACGTGCAGAACAAATTGCAGAACGCTTGGAAAAGCAGCGTATGCCCGGAGCGCTCGAAGGCACAAAAGCGCTGGCAGGCGATGTCGCGCTTACACGCGCCCACTTTGCCCGTTGGATGGTGGAGCAGGGGCATGTGAAAAACATGCAGGCCGTATTCAAAAAATATCTGACCCGCGGTAACCCGGGTTATGTGCCACCAAACTGGTGCACGATTCAGGAAGCCGTTGATGTTATTCACAAAGCGGGTGGTCAAGCCGTGCTGGCTCATCCTGGTCGGTATAAACTTACCGCTAAATGGCTGAAACGCCTGCTTCAGGTTTTTGTTGATGCAGGCGGTGATGCAATGGAAGTTGCACAGCCACAACAATCGCCCAATGAACGTCGTCTGCTGGGCGACTACGCTATTCAGTTCGGGTTAGCCGGTTCCCAAGGCTCTGATTTTCATTACCCTTCACCGTGGCTGGAGTTGGGTCGTAACTTATACTTACCGAAAGGTTGTAAGGAAGTCTGGGAAAACTGGTCTTTGCCCGAGATTGCCGAGGCAGAAATGTCTCATGAGGAGGAAGTGTGAGCCAATTCTTTTACGTGCATCCTGAAAACCCGCAAGCACGTCTTATCAATCAAGCTGTTGCGATTGTTCGTAACGGTGGTGTGATTATCTATCCAACGGATTCTGGCTATGCGCTGGGTTGCCAGTTGGAAAACAAACAAGCACTTGAGCGAATCTGTCGCATTCGTCGACTGGACGACAGACATAACTTCACGCTGATGTGCCGTGATTTGTCTGAACTTTCGGTCTATGCCCGCGTCGACAACAGTGCTTACCGCCTGATTCGTAACAACACGCCGGGTTGTTACACTTTCATCTTGAAAGCGACCAAAGAAGTACCTCGCCGACTGATGAATCCTAAGCGTAAAACCATCGGTATCCGTGTGCCGGACAACCAAATTGCGCTGGATTTACTTGAGGCGTTGGGCGAGCCGATGATGTCCACTTCGCTAATCTTACCGGGGAATGAGCATACAGAGTCTGATCCGGAGGCGATCCGTGACCAGTTGGAACATGCCGTCGACTGTATTCTCAACGGTGGTTACCTGGGCGAGCAGCCAACTACAGTCATCGATCTCAGCGAAGATGAGCCTGAAATTCTCCGTCGTGGTACAGGCGATACCTCTCCTTTTGAATAGGCTAGAAGAGGGGCAATTGGGCAAAAACTCTCAGTTAAATAAAATGGCTGAGTGCAAACGAAAATTGCCAGATTCAGCCATTATCGATTCCGTGAAATTATGTGGTGTCATTGTGTGCATTTTGGCATAATACGCCGTTGCCTTAGATCCGCGCTCAGTCGCGCCTCCAAAGGTTTTCTTTCCGACATCGACGCCTGTGAAGGCGACAGTAAGGTAGTTAGTCAATGAGCGAAAAATTACAGAAGGTGCTGGCCCGTGCAGGTCTTGGTTCACGTCGTGAAATCGAGGGCATGATTCAGTCTGGCCGAGTGAGTGTTAATGGTGTAGTAGCAAAACTGGGTGACCGTTTGGAAGACCTGAATGCTAACGTACGTGTTGATGGTCACCATGTGCAAATTTCTGCGTCTTCTGAACAAGTTTGTCGTGTTCTGGCATACAACAAGCCGGAAGGCGAATTGTGTACCCGCAGCGATCCAGAAGGTCGCCGCACCGTGTTTGACCGCCTGCCACGCCTGAATGGCGCACGCTGGGTGGCAGTAGGCCGTCTGGACGCAAATACCTCGGGTCTTCTGCTTTTCACCACAGATGGTGAACTGGCAAACCGTTTGATGCACCCAAGCCGTCAGGTGCAGCGCGAATACATGGTTCGTGTATTCGGCGAAGTTAACGAAGAGATGGTTCGTAATCTGGTTCGCGGTGTTGAACTGGAAGACGGTGAAGCACGTTTCGAAGACGTGGTTTACGCAGGTGGTGAAGGTTCAAATCACACCTTCTACGTGGTGATCACTGAAGGTCGTAACCGCGAAGTACGTCGTCTGTGGGAAACTCAGGGCGTGACTGTGAGCCGTCTTAAGCGTGTTCGCTACGGTGATATCTACCTGAGCAAAGAATTGCCACGTGGCGGCTGGATGGAGCTTGAACTGAACGATGTGAACTACCTTCGTGAGATGGTAGAACTGCGTGCAGAACAAGAAACCATGATCGACCCAGAAACCAAGAAACGTAAAGCGCGTGCGCAAAAGATTCGCCGTGCAGTACGCCGTTATGAAGAGCGTGTTGAGTCTGGTGAAACCCGCAAACCACGTAACCGTCGTGGTGGTCAACCAGCTGGTAACCGCACCCGCACAGGTGGTGGTCGTCCAGGTAAACCTGGTGCAAACCGTTCCGGTCAGCCTTCTACCCGTCAGAAGAAGACAGGTGGAAACCGCAAGCCACGTTAATGGTTTGGAATATATAAAGAAAAAGCCAGCAGAGATGCTGGCTTTTGTCGTTTTCTAGCATCTAGAGCCTAGATGCTTTATTTCGGCTGAGCATCAATACACTGACCATTCACGTCTTTGCCTTCAGGTGCCATCAGGTAAAGGTACAGCGGCATGATATCCAATGGTGTTTTAAGGTTGTTGGCATCTTCAGCAGGGAAAGCCGATGCACGCATTTTAGTGCGTGTACCACCTGGATTGATGGCGTTGACCTTCACCGTGGTGTTGCTGAGCTCATCAGCCAGCACCTGCATCATACCTTCAGTCGCGAATTTAGAGATAGCATAGGTGCCCCAAAACGCACGTCCTGAATGCCCTACTGTCGATGAAGTGAAAACGATACGGCCATCTTCAGACTTTTGAATCAAAGGCATCAGTGCCTGAGTCATCAGGAAAGTCGCTTTCACGTTCACCTGCATGACTTCGTCGTAGGCTTTTTCTTCGATTTGGTCGAATGGGCTCAGCACGCCCAGCATGCCTGCGTTGTGTAAAACACCGTCCAGCTTACCGAACTGCTGCTCGATGGTGTCGGTCATATCCAAATAATGCTGGCGGGTTGCACCCATCATATCGAGTGGAATGATCGCTGGTTGCGGGTAACCTGCTGCTTCGATTTCGTCGTAAACGCTTTCCAGTTTCTTCACTGTGCGTCCCAGCAAAATCACTGTTGCACCGTGTTGTGCGTAACTGATGGCAGCCTGGCGGCCAATACCGTCGCCTGCGCCGGTCACCAGAATCACTTTGCCATTCAATGCGTCGGCTGCTACTTGATACTCCACGTTACAATATCCTTTTCATTTTGATCTTGCGTGCCTGCTAAACTTGCCACTCGTCATCATGCGAGTGAAAGGCACTGTTGTAAGCTGGCATTTTAAGGCTGCTTGGGAAGAAGAAACAACCTGGTGATGTAAAGAAAGCGACATACGAGGTTGTTCTATACCCAAACTACCTGAAGGGGCTGGATTTCAGAGGCCATCGGCATGTTCAATACGAAACAAATTTTAAGATGAATAGTGGTTCTATTTGTCTTGAAATTTGCTGAAGTAGTGGGCTTGCCGATGGCTTTCCGAAGGGCGAAGAATAATTAGGGGTTCTTAATGGTTTTGAGCATGTTTTGAGTCGTCAACGATACGGGTTGATATAATCGCTGAAACCTGCAACTTCGGGTTGTTTGGGTATTCATGTCTAGTAGAATGACGGGATTCACATAAATCTGTGCTCAATAAAAGTACACAGAAACAACAATAAACGAGGAACTAAGTTTGGAATTCTTGCTTGATTACGGCCTTTTCCTGGCGAAAGTGCTGACCTTTGCAGTCGCCGTGATCGTCGTGCTTATTATTGCTAAAAGCGCTGGCGGAAAACAGTCTCAAAAAGGTGAGTTGGAAATCACTAACCTGACTGAAAAACATAAAGATTTAGTGCATTCGATGGAATCGCATCTCTACGATGAAGCGGCATTAAAAGCGCGCGACAAAGCAGATAAAAAAGCGGAGAAAGCGAAGGCTAAAGAAGCCAAGAATGAAGCGAAGAAAATGACAGATACGGCAACGCTGGAACAAAGCCGTAAACCACATGTTTTCGTCTTGGATTTTAAAGGCAGTATCGATGCACGCGAAGTGGCTTCTTTGCGAGAAGAAGTGACGGCAATTCTGGCTGTTGCCAAAGAGGGTGATGAAGTGCTGGTGCGCCTTGAAAGTGGTGGCGGTATGGTTCACGCATATGGCCTTGCTTCTTCACAACTTGATCGCATTAAGCAAGCAGGCATACCGTTGACAGCTGCGGTGGATAAAGTGGCTGCAAGTGGCGGTTATATGATGGCATGTGTGGCAGACAAGATCGTTGCAGCGCCTTTTGCCGTAGTAGGTTCCATCGGTGTGATTGCACAGTTGCCAAACTTCAACAAACTGCTTAAAAAGCATGACATTGAGTTTGAGCAATTGACTGCAGGTGAATTCAAACGCACGTTAACCATGTTTGGCGAAAACACCGACAAGGCGCGTGAGAAATTTGTTAGTGAGCTGGAAGAAACTCACACACTGTTCAAAGACTTTATTGCCGACCACCGTCCATCGTTGGATCTTGAGAAAGTGGCTACTGGTGAGCATTGGTTTGGCAATCAGGCACTGCCACTGGGATTAATTGACAGCATTGGTACCAGTGACGATTATCTGGTGTCCGCAGTGAAAGAAAAAGATGTGCTGGGCGTACGTTATGTTCAACGTAAGAAACTGGCAGAAAAACTGGCCGGTGCGTCGGCAGAAGCGCTAGACCGCGTGCTGCTGAAGTGGATTAGCCGCGGTCAGCGACCAATCGTTTAGGAGTAAAAATGAACAATCAAAAGTGGGCACTGCTCTCCTTTGAAGGCCGGATGCGACGCCGAGATTACTGGCTGTACAGCGTCCCGGTATTGATTATGGTGCTGCCAACTTTCTTCTATCAGGGCGGGAATGTAGTGCTTGATGCACTGGCATTGGCGATTTCACTGTTTGCCATTTATGCTTCTATCGCGCTGAACATCAAACGGCTGAAAGACAGAAACAAGAGTCCTTGGTGGATTATTGTGACTTTTCTGCCGTTGGTAGGTCCTATCTTCGCGCTGGTGGAGTTAGGCATTCTTGATGGTACACCGGGTCCAAATCAGTTTGGCCCAGACCCGAAAGGACGCGGCCAGAAGCCAGGTTCTGGTGGCGGTAATGATGTCCATCAGGACGAGAAAAAAGACACAGCAGTGTTTGAAGGTTAAAGATAAAAATGCCACCGAAAGGTGGCATTTTTATCACTGAACCCAGCATTTTCAGGTCATTTTAGTTTATAAAACTACTGAATCGTATATTGCTTTGACAACTGGTGTGCCAGGTACTTAAACATATTAAATACGGCGGTGGTTTTAGGGGTTGGCAGTCCGTTGTCGTCTAAAAAATACTCCCCTTTGAAGACCATGACGCCGGCTTTTTCTTCGACAGAGTCAGTGTTCATGCCTTCGATGTAAGCATCGTGCTCACGGATCATTTCGTTTGCGATTTTCAATAAATCGTCAGCGCTGATAGGTGTTTTCTCAGCCATTTTCTTCTCGATTCGGGTAGTGAAATGAAGGGGCATTATAGCGCCGGGAAAGGAAAAAACAGTAGGTTTGAACAAAGCCTCATTATTTTGCGGCTTCCGCTACTTATTGTGAGCCAAGCCAGAAAAATTCGATGTGAAATGGTAAAGATGCTTCGGTCAATGGTAATGATTAGCGCGCCTGTCTGCTTTAGGCTGCACTTTCAGTCATGCTTTCTTAGCATTGACGAATAGAGGGTAAAAGTGCGGCGCTAAAGGGCTAGCGGTCTAAGATATCCTCGACTAATAAAAGTGAGACGGCAACATTTCCCTGATAGTGCAGACTTGTTGTTAACAAATGAACAACAACTGGGGAAGCAGCGACCAATCAGGGGAAATTAGATAGAAACTGGTTGATATTCGGATCGAGTCGCTCAATATTAAAAAAAGCGTCAGCATGGCACTGGAGTTGGAAAGCTCATCGATTGCCAGCGATCTGAATGAATTTTATGAATGAGAAACGCGAGGGCGTATTGGGTCACTATGGGTAAATCTCTCGTTATCGTGGAGTCCCCGGCAAAGGCAAAAACGATCAATAAATATCTGGGCAAAGACTTCATCGTTAAATCGAGCGTAGGTCATGTCCGAGATCTGCCTACCGGTGCCGCGCAAGGCGGCAAGAAAGCAACGCCAGTTTCAACCAAAGGGTTGAGTGCGGAAGAGAAAGAGCGCATCAAAAAAGAGAAAGACAAAAACGCGCTGATTAACAAGATGGGTGTTGACCCATACCGCAACTGGAAAGCGAATTATCAAATCCTGCCGGGCAAAGAAAAAGTCGTGCAGGAACTGAAAACGTTGGCAGAGAAAGCTGACCACGTTTATCTCGCAACGGATTTGGACCGCGAGGGAGAGGCGATTGCCTGGCACTTGCGGGAAATCATTGGTGGTGACGAAAGCCGCTTCAAGCGCGTTGTGTTTAACGAAATCACCAAAAACGCAATCCAGCAGGCGTTCGAAGCTCCCGGCGAGCTGAACATGGATGGCGTGAATGCTCAACAGGCACGTCGCTTCCTCGACCGTGTTGTGGGCTTTATGGTGTCTCCGCTACTTTGGAAAAAAGTCGCGCGTGGTTTGTCTGCGGGCCGTGTTCAGTCAGTTGCTGTGAAGCTGCTGGTTGAGCGTGAGCACGAAATCAAAGCCTTTATTCCAATGGAATATTGGGACATTCACACTGACACCACCACGGCGAGCCAAAATGCGTTGCGTCTGGTTGTCGCTCAACAAAATCGTGAAGCGTTTAAACCGCTGAACGAAGAGCAGGCAATGGCAGCAACGGCTGCGCTGCAGAAAGCGACTTACAAAGTGGTTGACCGTGAAGACCGTCCAACCTCAAGTAAGCCGTCTGCACCATTTATTACCTCGACGCTGCAACAAGCGGCGAGTACCCGCATGGGCTTCGGCGTTAAGAAGACCATGATGCTGGCTCAGCGTCTGTACGAAGCAGGTTACATCACCTACATGCGTACTGACTCGACCAACCTGAGTAAAGAAGCGGTTGAGGCTGCGCGCAGTTTCATTGGTTCAGAGTATGGTGACAACTATCTGCCTTCATCAGCAAATGTCTACGGTTCAAAGGGTAATGCACAGGAAGCGCACGAAGCGATCCGTCCTTCAAGCGTGGATGTGAAAGCCGATGATCTTCAGGGCATGGACCCAGACGCACATCGTCTTTACGACCTGATCTGGCGTCAGTTTGTGTCTTGTCAGATGGTGCCAGCGAAGTACGATTCCAGCACCATTACTGTGGAAGCAGGCGTATTTACCCTAAAAGCAAAAGGCCGCACCTTGCGCTTTGACGGTTGGACACGTGTTCAACGTCCAATGGGTAAAAACGAAGACACCACACTGCCGCATGTTGATGTGGGCGAGATTCTGTCTTTGGAAAAAGTGGATCCGAAGCAACACTTCACCAAGCCGCCTGCGCGCTACACAGAAGCTGCGCTTGTTAAAGAACTTGAGAAGCGTGGCATCGGCCGTCCATCGACTTATGCAGCGATCATTTCTACGATTCAGGATCGTGGTTATGTGCGTGTAGAGCAGCGTCGTTTCTACGCAGAGAAGATGGGTGAGATTGTGACAGACCGTCTGGATGACAGCTTTGCTGATCTGATGGACTACGATTTCACTGCGCGTATGGAAGAGCACCTCGACCAAATCGCGATGGGTTCAGAAGATTGGAAAAATGTTCTGAACAACTTCTTCAAAGACTTCACCGGCGATCTGGAAAAAGCAGAGCTGGAAGAAGGTGAAGGTGGCATGAAGCCTAACAGCATTGTGATGACCGACATCGACTGTCCAACCTGTGGCCGTAAGATGGGTATCCGTACTGCATCTACTGGCGTATTCCTGGGTTGTTCTGGTTATGCATTGCCGCCGAAAGAGCGCTGTAAAACCACCATCAACCTGATGGATGAAGAAGGCATCGTTAACGTTCTTGAAGAAGACGTTGAAACCGCAGCACTGCGTGCGAAGAAACGTTGTCCGAAGTGTGAAACGGCGATGGACGCTTACCTCATCGACCAAGACCGCAAGCTGCACGTTTGTGGTAACAACCCAAGCTGTGATGGCTATGTGGTTGAGAAAGGTGAGTTCAAGCTGAAAGGTTACGACGGCCCAGTGGTCGAGTGTGACAAGTGTGGTTCCGACATGGTGCTGAAAAATGGTCGTTTCGGTAAGTACATGGATTGCACCAGTGAAACCTGTAAGAACACCCGTAAGATCCTGAAGAATGGCGAAGTCGCGCCACCGAAAGAGGACCCAGTTCACTTCCCTGAACTGCCTTGTGAGAATTCAGACGCGTACTTTGTGCTTCGTGACGGTGCATCAGGTCTGTTTCTGGCGGCAAGTAACTTCCCGAAATCGCGCGAAACCCGTGCACCATTGGTTGAAGAACTGGCACGTTTCAAAGAACGCCTGCCTGAGAAGTTCAAATATCTGGCAGATGCACCATCGGAAGATCCAGATGGTCGCAAAGCAGTGGTTCGCTTTAGCCGTAAGAGCAAAGAGAACTACGTGCGTACCGAAGACGACGGCAAGCCTTCTGGCTGGACGGGTCTGTTTATCGACGGTAAGTGGGAAATCACTGACAAACGCAAGAAGAAGTAATCTCTTTAAGCTAAAAAGAAAAAGCACCTTCGGGTGCTTTTTTTTGTGCCAGTTCCGAGCCTTAAGGCAATCGCGATCTTTTCTTTGGCCTATGCTATCTAGCAATACTTTGACAAGGAGAAAGTCATGGCATTAACCCCATTTCATGTCGCCATTCCAGTGCGACACTTGGAAGAATCCCGACGTTTCTATGCGGATATCCTCAATTGTGGAGAAGGGCGCAGTAGCGATGAGTGGGTTGATTTCAATCTCTATGGTCACCAACTGGTGATTCATCATGATCCAAACATTGGCGAAAACAACACACTCAAGCTTCATCACAATGCTGTTGATGCCAAGTCAGTGCCTGTTCCGCACATTGGTGTTGTGCTGGAAATGGAAGACTGGCAACAACTGGCGGATAGATTGAAATCCAAAGGCGTCGAATTTGTGATTGAGCCCTACATCCGTTTTGTTGGCCAGCCTGGTGAGCAGGCCACGATGTTTTTCCTTGATCCAACCGGTAACGCGCTTGAATTCAAAGCCTTCAAAGATATTGAAGGCCTGCTGTTTGCCAAGTAAACCCGACTACTTGCCGCATGCGCTTTCAACCTGACGCTCATACGGCGAGACTGAAATTGGCTTTGCGTTCCCAGTAAATTGTTCCAGTTCCGCCACGCAGGAGCCGCAGCCGGTTCCTGCACCAGTTATCTCACCCAACGATTTCACAGAACAAACGCCACTGTTATCGATCGCATTCTCAATGTCTGCTTTGGTGACCTTTTTACAGGTGCAGATGGTTCGTGATTTGGCTTTCAGCGTGCCGGCAAGAAAACCATGCATGATTTCAGGCTCTGCTTCCGCTGAAATTAACTGGGAAATATCGGGTTGAGACCCGGCTAGCGACGATGGATATATGGCTGCGGCAAGTTCGAATTCTCCTGACTTAAGAGAGACTACCCGTTGTGCCTCGCCACTGGATGCAGTGACCAGAGTAGGCTGTTCATCATCCATCAATGCAGCTAACAAATCTTCCAACTCCAATGTTTTTGCGGTTAGCTTGAGTGAATACAAGACACCGCTATCACATTGTTGTGATACCCAAAAGGCAGCAGGAATAGCATTGAGCTTGGTTTTATCCAATGGATACTTAGAAACGATCTGCGCATCAAGATAGGTTTTAACCGATTTCACCTCAACAGGCGTCGCCTTGAACTCAGGCTGGCCAGAGAATGGATCCGTGTTGGAAGGAATGACGGTACACACCTTGCCATCTGAACAGTTGGTATGTGTCCAATGAATAGGGGCATAGCATTGCCCGACGGAAACCTTGCTAGTGACATTGGCAATGAACATCTGTTCTCCAATGGCACTCACGACTTTTACCAAATTTCCTTCCTTGATGCCCCGATCGGCTGCATCAAAGGGATGGATCTCAAGCCGAGGCACGCTGTCGTTCTCTGAAAGCGACGGAGAGAGTCCGGAGCGGGTCATGGTATGCCATTGGTCTCTAATTCGACCAGAATTCAATATAAGCCCGTAGCGCTCGCTTAAAGAGAGTGCGGGTGGCTTGAAATCAACGGCAACAAATCTTCCTTTGCCATTCGGCGTTGCATAGTTTCCGTCGCTGAATAGACGTTCTGGGCAAACACCGTCTTTTGCTGGCCATTGCCTAGGTGCAAAAGATTGGTAACTTTCTGGTGTCATACCTGAAAGGCTTTCCAGCGTGAGGGCACGTGAGGTTGATGCGCCGACTTCATTTCCTAAACGGGTCTGTTCTACGTACTCGTTGAAGATGTCCAGCTCCGAGCGGTAGCTGAACTGCTGTTCGAATCCCATTTTCTTTGCGACTTCGCTGACTATCCACCAGTCGGGCTTGCCCATACCGGGGGTAGGCAACAAACGACGCTGGCGCGAAATCCGGCGTTCGGAGTTGGTGACAGTACCTGATTTCTCGCTCCAACCTTGTGCAGGAAGGCGAACGTGGGCGTACTTTAAGGTGTCATTGCTTTCAACACAATCAGAGACGACAACATAGGGACAACTGGCGAGAATCGCATTAATCCGGTTACTTTCCGGGAGGCTGACTGCTGGGTTGGTTGCCATCACCCAAAGAGCCTTAATTTTTCCTGTCTCAATCGCTTCGAACATGTCCATGGCTTTGAGGCCGGGCTTAGTCGCAAGGTTAGAGGTATCCCAAAATTCACTGAGTAGTTCTGATTGTTCTGGATGACCAAATTCCATATGTGCTGCCAGCGTATTGGCCAGACCGCCAACCTCACGGCCTCCCATGGCGTTAGGTTGTCCAGTGATGGAAAACGGCGTGGAACCCGGCAGGCCAACCCGACCTGTTGCTATATGGCAGTTGAGAATGCTGTTTACCTTGTCTGTACCGCTGGTGGATTGATTGACACCCTGCGAATACACAGTCACGGTTTTCGGTGTTGAGTGGAACCACTGGTAGAAGGTTTCAATATCGGCTGTCTTGAGGCCAGTAGCCAAAGACACTGACGTGATGTTTGAGAAGCGCTTGGCGAGCTCTAATGCTTCATCAAAACCTTGGGTATGTTGATCGACATATCTTTGGTTAATCTGATTTAGCTTGGCCATATAGGCGAGTAAGCCGTTGAACAACGCAATGTCAGAGCCCGGGAATAAGGGGAGATGAAGGTCGGCAATTTCGCAACTTGCTGTTTCCCGTGGGTCGATGACCACGATCTTAGTGCCATGACTTGCTTTTGCCGCTTTTAGGCGTTGATACAATACCGGGTGACACCATGCGAGGTTTGAACCCGTGAGAATCACCAAATTAGCAAGCTCCAGATCTTCATAGTTGCCAGGCACTACATCTTCACCGAATGCGCGTTTGTGTCCGACGACAGAAGAAGCCATACACAGTCGGGAATTGGTATCGATGTTGGCGCTGCCGATAAAGCCTTTCATCAGCTTATTGACGACATAGTAATCTTCGGTCAGCAACTGTCCTGACACGTAAAAAGCGACCGAGTCCTGACCGTGCTTGGCGATAGTATCGCTGAAGGTGGAGGCGACATGGGAGAGCGCGTCATCCCATGAACAATCTTCTCCATGTACGGAAGGGGAAAGCATGCGCCCTTGTGTTGTGACGGTTTCCCCCAGCTTTAAGCCCTTTGAGCAAAGCTTTCCTAAATTTGCCGGGTGTTCTTCATCGCCACGAACTTCCAGTTTTCCATTCGCTTGTACTTTGGCCTCAATGCCACAGCCTACTCCGCAATATGCACACGTCGACTTTATCCAACTGGAATCATTATTTTTAGTCATTTTATTCCTCTGAGATTCTCTTATCTCTATTGAAGGGAATAAAGCAACTCTCACGCCAACTACTCATTGTTAAATATGATTTTGTGTATTTGAGTTTTTATTTAATGAAAACCAATGAATAAGTATGGGAAAAGTTTTAAATATCATCTTTCACTGAAATAGTGCCAAATAAATTCTGTCAATAAATTGCGCAATAACAGTGCATCTCAAAAGTTATCTTGCACTATTTCGAAGCGATTTCTGTATTTCTGAATTGTTTATTACTCCAGCTCTTTTTCGCCAATCGATAAAAATATCACCATTAAAAACATGGTGTTATGTCAGGTTTTTGAGTCTTTATCTGCCGAATGGCATTCAAATTGCTCTAGCGAGATAAATAACACGCGACATGAGGGGCACGGATGTCCACCGTTAAAATTACATCTTTCAAACGAGGGCACGTCTCATTGGTGGGGGCGGGACCAGGTGATCCGGACTTGCTGACTATCAAGGCACTTCGCTGCATCGAAAACAGTGATGTGGTGGTTTACGACAGACTGGTGAGCAAAGAAATCATTGGACTGATCCCAGAGGGCGTCGAGCTGGTGTATGTAGGTAAAGCAAAAGGAAAGCACAGCGTTCCTCAGAGTGAAACCAACCAGCTATTGATCGAACTCGCCAGCCGCGGCAAAAGAATTTGTCGTTTAAAAGGCGGTGATTCCTTTGTGTTTGGTCGCGGTGGTGAAGAGATGTTGGAGCTGCACCGCGAGGGTATATCTGTAGAAGTTGTGCCGGGTATTACCGCAGCGTCTGGATGCACCAGCTACGCAGGTATACCTCTGACACATCGGGGCCTTTCTCAAGGGGCAACTTTCGTCACTGCTCATGCGGAAAAAGAGCTCTCCATCAACTGGCAGGCGTTGGCCTCGCTGAATCACACGCTGGTGTTTTACATGGGCTTGTCGAAGGTCGGGCAAATTACTCAGGCACTGAGCCAGCATGGCCTTTCTACCAGCACGCCAGTCGCCATTATTGAGAATGGCTGCACGCCGCAGCAGCGGGTTTTTACCGCCGATTTGCATTCAATTGAAGCCACCGTTCAAGGAGAGGGCGTCAAGTCCCCTGCGCTTGTTGTGGTGGGTGAGGTCGTCACACTTGCTGATGAGCTCAACTGGTTTATCTCTCAGGCTGAAACACAGCTAGAGAAGCTTTCTGCATAGGGAATAACAATGGAAAAGAAACGCATCGTTGTCATTGGTAATGGCATGGTTGGGCACAGATTTATTGAGGAGTTGTGCGACAAAAATGCTGAAGGCACCTTTGAAATTACGACCTTCTCAGAAGAACCAAGACTGGCTTATGACAGGGTTCAGCTCAGTGGCTATTTCAGTGGGAAATCCGCAGATGATTTGATGTTAACCAGTGAAGAAGCCTACGACGAAAAAGGTGTTCATTACTTCCTGAACGAAAAGGTCACTGCTATTCGCGCTGAAAATCACTGCGTTGTGACAGACAAAGGCAGAGAAGTTTTTTACGACAAGTTAGTGATCGCTACCGGTTCTTACCCTTTTGTTCCGCCTATTGAAGGTAACGATCAGCCACATTGTCATGTTTATCGCACCATAGAAGATTTGGAAGCGATTGAAGCCTCTGGAAAGCAAAGCGAATCAGGCGTCGTTATCGGTGGTGGTTTACTTGGGCTTGAAGCCGCAAACGCCCTGAAATGTATGGGCGTTGACACCCATGTCGTGGAGTTTGCGCCAAGATTGATGGCCGTTCAGCTAGATGAGGGCGGTGGTGAATTACTCAAAGAAAAAATCGAATCTCTGGGCGTTAAAGTCCACACCGAAAAAGCCACCAAGTGCATTACGGCAGGCAGCACTTCACGTTACAAACTAATGTTTGCGGATGGCTCCGAGCTTGAAACTGACATGATTGTTTTCTCTGCAGGTATCCGTCCGCAGGATGAGCTTGCGATGGAGTTTGGCCTTGAGATTGGTGAGCGTGGCGGGATTGTGATTAACGATCAGTGTCAGACCAATGAAGAGGATGTTTACGCCATTGGTGAATGTGCGCTGTGGCAGGGCAAGATCTTTGGTTTGGTGGCACCGGGCTATCAAATGGCCAAGGTGGCTGTCGCCAATATTTGCGGTGAAGAAGCGGCTTTTAAAGGCGCTGATATGAGCACCAAGCTCAAGCTGCTGGGTGTTGATGTGGCAAGTATTGGTGATGCGCAAGGCAACACGCCTGGCGCGCAATCATACACTTACGCCGACAGCGTGGAGCAAATCTACAAACGCATTATCGTTTCTGAAGACGGCACCAAACTGCTGGGTGCTGTGTTGGTCGGAGATACCGAAAGTTACCCAACTCTGCTACAAACCATGTTGAACGACATGCCATTGCCAGAGTATCCCTCAGTGTTGCTTCTGTCTGACGGCGCGGCTTCTTCTGACTCTGGCGCGGCTGGTGTTGCAAACCTTCCTGATGAAGCACAAATCTGTTCTTGTTATGACGTCACGAAAGCAGACATTAAAGCAGCCGTTGTCGCGGGTTGCACCAACATGGCAGATCTTAAAGCGGAAACCAAAGCATCAAGCGGATGTGGCGGTTGTTCAGCGCTTGCCAAGCAGGTGATGGACGCAGAGCTGGCAGCACTAGGCCACGAGGTAAACAACAACCTTTGTGAGCACTTCCATTACACCCGCCAGGAACTGGCTGACATTGTTCGTATCAAGAAAATCAAAACGTTCGACGAACTGTTAGACAGTCATGGTGAAGGACTGGGCTGTGACGTCTGCAAGCCTGCTGTCGGTTCGATTCTGGCGTCTTTCTGGAATGACTATGTGTTGAAAGAAGAGCACATGGGATTGCAGGACACCAACGACATCTACCTCGGCAACATGCAAAAAGACGGGACGTATTCCGTCGTGCCGCGCGTGGCTGGTGGTGAGATCACGCCGGATAAACTGATTGTGCTTGGTCAGGTGGCTAAGCAGTTTGACCTTTACACCAAAGTGACCGGTGGTCAGCGTATCGACCTTTTCGGCGCGCAACTTCATGAACTGCCTGAAATCTGGCGAATTCTGGTCGATGCAGGTTTCGAAACCGGCCATGCCTACGGGAAATCTGTCCGTACCGTGAAATCCTGCGTTGGTTCTACCTGGTGTCGTTACGGCGTGGATGACAGCGTTGGCTTCGCGATTGATATCGAGAACCGCTACAAAGGCCTGAGATCGCCGCACAAGCTGAAGTTCGCCGTATCAGGTTGTACCCGCGAGTGTGCAGAAGCGCAATCAAAAGACATCGGTATTATCGCGACAGAAAATGGCTGGAACCTCTATGTTTGTGGCAATGGTGGTATGCGCCCGCGTCACGCTGACCTGTTCGCATCAGACCTGGATAGTGAAACCCTGATTAAATACATCGACCGAGTGTTGATGTTCTATATCCGAACCGCAGACCGCTTGCAACGCACGTCAGTTTGGCTAGAAAACCTCGAAGGAGGATTGGACTACCTGCGTCAAGTGGTGATCGAAGACAAGCTCAACATTGGTGAAGAGCTGGAAGCAGAAATGGCGGCAAGCCTGGGTAACTATCAATGCGAGTGGAAAACCACCATTGAATCGCCTGAGAAACTCAAGCGCTTCAAACACTTCGTTAATAGCGAAGCGCAGGATGAGAGTTTGAAATATCAAACTGTTCGTGGTCAGCGCATTCCTGCTGAACTTGCATCGCAAAGTATTGATATCGTCACGCTGGAAAGTTAAGGAGAAAGCAATGAACCAGTGGCAAACCATTTGTGAAAAGTCTGACTTGGTCAAAAACACCGGCGTGTGCGCGTTGTTGGAAGACAAGCAGGTGGCGGTATTCCTTTGTGGCCGAACAGACTCGCTATATGCGGTTGATAATTATGATCCAATCGGAAAAGCCAATGTGCTTTCGCGCGGAATGATCGGCTCGATAGGTGACAAAACAGTGATCGCCTCACCGCTCTATAAACAGCATTTCTGCCTGGATAGCGGTATTTGTCTGGAAGACGAAAACGTATCGATCGCCACCTACCCGGTCCGTTGTCATGAAGGTGCTGTGCAACTGAGTCTGGTTTAAATATTTATTCCCCTGATTAACCAATCAGGGGAAGTTAAAAGTTTTCAAATTAAGTCTGCTGTGATTCAAACATCATGGCACAGGGATTGTTTGTTTGAAGAGGAAGTCAATAATGTCATCTAGTGACAAGTTCAATATATTTTCCTTTACCGGAAAAATGAAAATTCTCCATTTAAGTTGGTTCGCGTTCTTTATTACCTTTGTGGTGTGGTTTAACTTTGCGCCATTGCTGCAATCGGTAAAAGAATCGCTCGGCCTAACCACCGCAGAAATTAAAACTCTGCTTATTCTCAACGTTGCTTTTACCATTCCAGCGCGTGTTTTAATCGGCATGCTCACGGATAAATATGGCCCGCGGCTAATCTACTCCTTACTGCTCGCTATCTGTTCCATCCCTTGTTTTGTTTTCGCACTTTCAGATAGCTTCGTTCAGGCTGCCATTGCCCGTTTTGCACTGGGTCTTATCGGTGCAGGCTTTGTTATCGGTATCCGTCTGGTGTCTGAGTGGTTCCCACACAATGAACTGGGCACTGCAGAAGGTATCTACGGTGGCTGGGGTAACTTCGGCTCAGCAGCCGCTGCATTCACCCTGCCAACCGTGGCTGTGATGTTCGGCGGTGAAGATGGCTGGCGTTACGCTATGGGTATCACTGGCTTGATGAGCCTGGCTTTCTCTTTCGTGTTTTATCGCAACGTGACAGACACGCCAAAAGGTGCAACCTACTACAAACCAAAGAACGGCGGTGCCATGGAAGTCACCTCAAAAGGCGATTTCTACCTGCTGCTATTCATGAAAACCCCAATGTACGGCGCACTGGCACTGCTGGCTTGGAAGCTTTCGCCAAGCGGTATCGGCATGTTCTCTGATGCGGCCGTGTATGGCATCTACGCGGTACTTGCAGGCATTTACCTGTTTGATGCTTCCCAAGTTTGGAAAGTGAACAAGCACGTCTTTAAAGAAGAGGTGCCAGAAATTCACCGCTACCAATTTAAGCAGGTTGCTGTTCTGAATGTGCTGTACTTTGCGACCTTTGGTTCTGAGCTTGCTGTGGTTTCAATGCTGCCACTGTTCTTCTCTGAAACCTTTGAGCTGACGCCAGTTGTGGCGGGTATGGTGGCATCCGCTTATGCCTTCATGAACCTGATGTCACGTCCTGGTGGCGGCTGGTTGTCTGATAAATTCGGTCGTAAACCAACACTGCTTATCCTCACTGCGGGTCTGGCATTGGGTTACTTCGTGATGGGTCAAGTCGACAGCGCGTGGCCAGTTTGGCTGGCGGTTGTAGCGGCAATGGGTTGTTCGTTCTTCGTACAATCCGGTGAAGGTGCAGTATTTGCGGCTGTGCCACTGATCAAACGTCGCATGACGGGTCAAATCGCAGGTATGACAGGTGCTTATGGTAACGTGGGTGCTGTAACTTATCTGACGATTTTGTCGCTCGTTGATTACAGCACTTTCTTCTACATCATTGCAGGCACCGCGGTTCTTGGCTTTGTGACGCTACTCTTTATGGAAGAGCCGTCAGGCCAGATTGCTGAAGTGAATGATGATGGTTCAATCACCATGATTGATGTGGCGAAAGCATAAGTATGAAACCAGAGTTTCATGAACAGGCAGCGTCGTATGGCGCTGCCGGCACTGAAAACGGGGAGACGCAGGAAGCGGCTTCCCGTTTGATCGTTCGTGCTGGTGGCAGCTCGGTTGCAGGGCGCAAGCCACCTAATCAGGACGCTTTTGCTGTTTACTTGCCCAAAAAGGCAAGTGAGCTGAAACACAAAGGTGTAGTAGCGGCGATAGCGGATGGTGTCAGCACCAGTGAAGTCAGTCAGAAAGCCAGTGAAATGGGCGTGACTGAATTCGTCAACAACTACCTCGACACGCCGATTACCTGGCCAGTGAAAGATGCCGCTGGCAAGGTGATGAAATCCCTCAATTACTGGCTTTACCATCATGGACAACAAGCGGGCACGCAAGCCAGTGCCATGGTGGCTGCTTTTTGCTCGGTGATTGTGAAATCGAATACCGCCCATGTTTTTCATGTCGGCGATTGCCGCGTTTACCTTTGGCGTCAGCACAGGCTGACCCAGATTACGCAGGATCATCGTCACTACCAAAGTAAAAGCCAGCACCACTTAACCCGCGCGCTGGGTATCGATAGCCACTTGAATGTGGATTATCAGCCCGTAGCACTTGAGCGCGGTGATCTGCTGTTTCTCGCGACAGATGGCATTCATGACACCATGACAGAGCGGGAAATCGCTCAGCGTCTCTACGCGTCCGATACCACATCTGATCTAGAGCATTTAGCGGCATCGTTTGTTGATGATGCTTATAAGC
Organism: Grimontia sp. AD028; assembly: GCF_000973155.1. Lineage (NCBI taxonomy): Bacteria > Pseudomonadati > Pseudomonadota > Gammaproteobacteria > Vibrionales > Vibrionaceae > Grimontia > Grimontia sp. AD028. The sequence continues at coordinate 28,854 of NZ_LASY01000089.1, forward strand.
TGGGCAGCGATGACAACATCACTTGTCTGTTGCTAGCTGTCGATTCGCTTCCCGCTGCGACCTATGGCGAAGCGCTTCGCGATTTATCAGAAAGAAAAATTCCGCCTGTTCTGAAAGAAGGGCAGAAGATTGACCAGTACATCGTGGCGAGGGTGCTTTACAGCGGAAGCCGGAGCCATATCTACCTGACGCGAAGTGACTTGGATGGCCGTCAGTATGTATTGAAAATGCCATCGCTCAACTTTGCGGATGATGCGGTTTATCTTGCGGGCTTTATCCGGGAAGGGTGGATTGGTGAGCAGGTGAAATCACCCGGCGTGATGAAGATACATCCGCCATCGAGTTATTCGCCATACCTCTATCATGTCTGCGATTACATCGAAGGTGTCACACTCAGACAATGGATGATCGATAATCCAACGCCGACGCTCACTCAGGTTCGTACGCTGGCAAAAGGGGCTATTCGAGCGGTTCGGGTGCTTCAACGCCTTTCGGTGGTTCATCGCGATATCAAACCGGATAATCTCATGGTCGACAAAGACATGAATGTGACTTTGATTGACTACGGCACTGCTCAATCAGCAGGCTTGGAAGAGTTAATGGGGAGTGAGGAAGAAGGATATCCAGTCGGTGACTTAAACTACGCGGCACCGGAATACCTCAAAGGCAACAAAGCCAATTTCTCTTCTGACTTATTTTCATTAGGTATGACAGTTTATGAGCTTTTGACCGGACACCTGCCTTACAAAGCAGTGAATGCCTCCAACCCCAGAGCGGCAAACCGACAAAACTATGTGCCAGCAACGGTCTATTGTCCCGGTGCCCCGGATTGGTTTGATGAGGCGCTCAAAAAAGCCTGTCATCCTATCCCGAAAGCCCGCTATCAGGCACTTTCAGAATTTGAACAGGATTTGATGAAACCTAACCCTGCGTTTAAATCTTCCAATGAAAACAGGCCGCTTTTAGAAAGCGACCCGTTGCGTTTCTGGAAAGGACTAAGCCTTATCCTGTTCCTGATTGTTCTGGTGCAGTTTATTTTTCTTCTCGGTTAGCGCGCCTGTGAAATCAAATCTTCCACTTCGTCTTCATGAATCGGGCGAACAATGCGGTCAACTTCCAACCCATCCTGAAGAAGGATCAGTGTTGGCCAGAGCTTCACCTTAAAGGCTCGACCTAAAGGCTTGCCCTTACCGTCATAAACTTTGGTGTGAGGGAAAGACTTTGGCCCCAACACGGCTTTTACTGCGGGTTCAGCCGCTTGGCAGTGCCCACACCAGGGTGCACCAAACTCCAAAATAGATACACCCTTCTGGTCGGTGACATCTTCAAAAGAGGGGGCATCTTCACTGTATTCGGGATTGAAGCCTGTTTCTGTAGCGCGTATCGACATACTGTCCTCCATGACAAGATGAAAAAGGGCCTAGCTAATAGACCCGCTCTGACAGCATATTACGTCCAGCGTTTAATCGCATCCGCCGTGTCACTTGGATTGGTATTGAAGCAAATCGTTGCTTGTGGCGCCGCTTTGTGTACTGCATTCACCAGTTTTTCAAACACCAGAAAATGGTCATCATCGCGACGGACGCCTGCGCCAATCAGCACGCAGTCATAAGGTTTGCCAGTTAGTGCTTCAGTTGCTGCATCAAAAGCGGTTTCACCGTCACGGATGTAGTGCAGGTCGACAGCATATCCGAGGGTAAGAAGCCTATCGCGATCGCCTTCCAGTGCCGCGCGGAGCTTTTCCGCTGTCATATCTGGCCATTTATCGTAGTTCACCACATCCGGATGCCAGCCAAACAGTGCCACTTTCTTGTTATCCATCGTATCTCTCCTTGTATTGTTCTTCGCTAATGTATCGTGGGAGAAGAACATACACTGTTCTAAATACGATAAAAAAAGCGAGCAGACCGACGACTGGCTACCTGCTCGCAAGGTTGTTTGGGTATAAACAGCTCGTGTTTGATATGGAACTAAGTGAGGTCTCGAAGTGGTTCCCATTCACCGTCGTTGTCACGTGAACGAACCGCTGCATAAACAAATGCCATGCCGTATGCGCCGTCCTGGACGGTTGGGTTCCACAGGCTCAGTGGTTCTGGGGTTTCGCCTGTCAGATCATCAACGATGTTGGAGGCAAAGTCGTAGTAGAGGTTGGCAAATGCCTCGCGATAGCCCTCCGGGTGACCGATAGCGACATGGGAAACGCGCTCACCTGCACCGGACAAGCCTTTGCCACCTTTTGTCAGCACGTAAGCGGGTTTATCGATAGGGCGGACTGTTAGCTCATTAGGCTGTTCCTGATGCCATTCCAAGCCGCCTTTGGTGCCGTAAATGGTAAAGCTCAAACCATGAACACCGCCGGCTGCTGCTTGTGTGACCCAGAAGATGCCGCGCGCGTTATTGGGGTAGCGAAGCAATATTCCGCAGTAATCATCTGCCGTGCGTCCATCGACCAATGCCGTTACGTCTGCGCTCAATGAACTGGCTTCCATACCAGCGACATAGCTGGTCAGGTGATAGCTATGTGTCGCGATATCACCAAGGATCAGAGAAGGGCCAGCAAGCTCTGGCTTCATATGCCAGTTAGAGCCAGCAAGCTCAGATTCTGTCAGCTCTGCTAAATGCCCCTGAACGTAATTGCTTTGCACCATGGTGATGTCACCGATCACACCCTGCGACACCATTTCACGCGCTTGACGGACCATGGCATAACCGCTGTAGCCGTAGGCGACGCAATAACGCTTACCCGATGCATTAACCCGCTTGACCAAGTCAGCAGATTCATCTTCAGTCATGGTCAGAGGTTTTTCGCAGAACACGTTAAAACCAGCATCTAATGCGCGGCATGAAAGCTCATAGTGACTGTTGTTGGGCGTCATGATGGCGAGTGCATCTATGGGCTCATCCGCCGCAGCTTCTCCTTCAAACAAGGCATCTGGGTCGCCATAAGGACGCGCGATACCCATGGATTTACCAGCAGCAATTGAGCGCTCTGGGTTTGAGGAAAACACACCCGCGACAACATCAAACTCTTCATGCATGGTGGCAGATGAGCGGTGAATGGAGCCGATAAAGGAATCTGGCCCGCCGCCTATTACGCCGAGTCTCAAACGTCGCCCGAGCTTCTTATACGCCTTGCTCATCGTCACTCCTTATCTGCTGCCAGGAGCGTGAGCACTCGCATGGCTTCTTGCTTCAGTGCAGGCATGGCTTTGCCCGCGAAATATTGTTTATCAAATTTATTCGGTTCTTCAGCCATGGCTTCACGAATTGCGTTGCCAAAAGCCATTCTAAGTGTCGTTCCTACGTTGAATTTACCGATTCGACGTGTTTTGAGTTCGCGAAGATCAGCTTCAGTGATACCTGTGGTGCCGTGGATCACCAGAGGCAAGTTGGTGGCCGCTTCGATCTCATCAAGCAGGGGGAAATTAATTGGGCTTCCCGCTTCTGTCATGCGATGGACATTACCCACTGAAATCGCAAGCACATCAATACCGCTTTGCCCGGCGTAAATCCGTGCTTCTTCCGGGTCGGTAAATTCGGATTTGATGTGGTCGCGACCTTCCTGATAAGGCACAGAGCCAAGTTCACCTTCGACGGAAACGCCGACTGCATGGGCGGCGTCAGCGACCGCTCTTGTCCGGCGGATATTTTCTTCGAGAGGTAATTGTGAGCCATCAAACATCACCGAACTGAATCCGGCGTGAATGGCGCGGTACACGATGGCTTCGTCATAGCAATGATCGAGGTGAACCACCACAGGTACAGAGCTGGCCCGTGCCATTGGGAGCAGCATGCCTGCCATAGATTCCACACCAGCGAGATCCACCATGTCTTTGTTCACGGCGAGTATCACGGGTAGGTTCAGTTCCTCAGCGGCGGCGATAATCGCCTGTGCTTCTTCAATACCAAACACGTTACAACAAGGCACCGCGCCTTGGGACGACGCGGCTTCCGGCATAAGGTCGTTCAGGGTAACTAGCATCCTTGTCTCCGTTATTACTAGATTACTAGGGGCAATGAACCCTAAGCGTTACTTGAACTTGGCGACCATGTCTTTGATGCCGGGAATCGTGTGTACCTGATACTCATGGTGAGGGTCGAAGTACTGCACGAGAGACTTACTCTTTTCGCCGACAATGATGGTGAAGTAGTACATTTCATAACCCGGTGCGGCGACAGAAGGGTGATAGCCCTTGTCTATGGCGATGACACTTCCGGTTCTAACGTGGTAGACAGGTCCGTAGTCGTCTTCGTGCTCATATAGGAATTGTGCCCCAAACCCGTGACCCGGATTGAATCTGAACTGGTACACCTCTTCGTAACGCGTTTCTTGCGGCGGCCGTTCTTCATCATGTTTGTGGGGAGGAAATCCTGACCAACCTCCTGCGCCGACAGTAAACAGTTCGCTGACGAGCAATCTTCCGCGTTGGTCTGCGTTTTTCTGTCCGAGGATATGTTTGATTTTTCTGTGTGTTTTGGTGTCATCGCTGCCGTATTGCACTTTGTCTGTGTCTTCGGGCTGGATGGCGAATGGGGTGAGTTTTTCGCTGTTTTCTTCCGGCTCATAACGTCCTCCGGCAATCAATACATCGGCATTCTCTGAAACACAGGTAATGGTGGCTTGGCTACCTGCAGGCACATAGACAGCGGCGGGATCACCATCCCAAACTGATGCACGTTTGCCTATGCTGCTGAATGTTTCACCATCCACGGTGATATCGCAGGTGCCTCCAGCCAAGACCACGGCTGATTCGTATTCGTTAAGTTGGTAGCTGTACTGCTCGCCCGAAGCCAGTTTGACCGGGTTGAAATAGCAGAGGGGGGTGGTGTCGTCATTGATCCCGATAACTGGCTCGTTACGGTTATCAAATGGCGCTATGTGTTTTCCCATGGTTAACTCCTTTTACCCAATTAGTGGCACTGTCACTTATCATCAGCGAAGTGATAGTCCCGGCTGCGCATGAACGCCTGAAGTGGTGCGAGAGAAGACATCGCATCTGCGCAGGTATCGCCCGTGACATTAATGGCAGCATTGGCTGCGCCCATTGCCACGGCGTCTTGTAAACAATATTGATTTAGCAGACCAAAAAGCAGGCCGGCAGCAAAGGCATCACCAGCACCGTAAGGTTTGCGCGCTTCCACTTTGAATATAGGTTGAGACAGGCTGGCGAGATTGTTATCGCTATCCAACCCAAAGACATCACACCCTTCAGCACCGCCTTTTACGATGACCAGCTCTGCACTGCCACTTAACAGCTCTGATGCCGCACTGACATGGCTGTCTTCAACGTCATGTGGAATGCCCATTACCTCGAACTCTTCGCGATTACCAATCACCACGTCGCAGAAAGAAGCGGCAAGACGGTAGAAGTGAGGAGGATCCTCAGGAAAGGCCCACGAGTAAGGGCGGTAATCCAAGTCCAGTACGACTAAGGTGCCTGACAGTTGTGCCATTTGCATCGCGCAGAACGTGGCCTCTCGAGAAGGACTTGAAGAGAGGGCGGTACCTGAAACAAACAGACATCGGGCGTTGCTGAGGTAGCTGCTGTCTATGTGTTCAACACAGAGCGCAAGGTCAGCCGCGTTATTACGGTAAATCACCACCTCTGGTTCCGGGCGCAGTTCTGCCACCGCAAGGCTGGTGCGGTATTCGCCGGTCAGCGTGGTGACACCGTCAAGGTTTACGCCTTTGTTTTCCATGTAATGACGGACATAACGCCCCTGAGCATCATCCGTCAGACAGGAAATAAAACCTGCTTTGGCGCCAAGTTCCGCAAGACCAATCGCTACATTCGCAGGCGATCCGCCGACGCATTTTTTGAAGCTGGATTCAGCGTTGAAGTCTGCACCGTCCGTATTGCCGTAGAAGTCGACCCCAGCGCGGCCCAGACAAACCACGTCTATCGGACGGTCGCTGTTGGCCTGCCAATCTGAAAGGTGAATGGAATCAGTCATAGTCCACCCAAACGGCACCGTTATCGGCCGACTTCACACAGGCATTCACCATCTTCACACCATCGATACCGCCGTCGATATCTGGGTACCAATGGCTTTCAAGGAAGGCTTTGTCATTGCGGTTGTAGGCATCAATCGCAAGTGCGTAGCGGTGATAAAGATTTGCCCAGGACTCGAAGAAACCTTCAGCATGACCACCACCTTGACGATTGGCGGAAACGCCAGGGTCATCGTTGTGCAGGTAGCCCATACCACGTTCAAGAATACGGACAGGTTCCCCCTGAACTTCATAGCGAAGCTGGTTTGGATATTCATCCCACCATTCGAGGCTAGCTTTCTCGCCGACAATGCGGACTTTCTGCTGGTGCATCGAGCCGCTGTTGATGGCGCTCGCCCAAAGTGTGCCAACCGCTCCACCTTCAAATTGGAACACCACATGGGCGTTGTCTTCCAATGGCGCGCGGGATTCGATAAAGCTCTGGCGTGAACACATCAGGGACTTCACTTTTAGCCCAGTGATCATGCCAGCCATGTAAAACGGATGCGTGCCGCAATCGCCAATAATGAAACTTGGTCCGGACACCTCTGGGTTCATGCGCCATTTTGCGCCCGGGCTGTTTTTCTCAATCTCGGTGTTGTGGAAACCGTGGGCGAAAGACATCTGAATAACACGCACGGCGCCGATGTCACCGCGACGCACCATTTCTCGTGCCTGATGCACCATCTGGAATCCGGTGTAACCGTACATCACCGCCAGCATCTTGTTTTGCTTTTCTGCCAAGGCTTTCAGTTCAAGCGCATCTTCAACGTGGATAGTTGCTGGCTTTTCACAAATGACGTGCAAACCTGCTTCCAGCGCTGCTTTGGCAATTTCATAGTGAGTAGAGTTCGGCGTGGCGATAGATACAGCCTGAATCCCATCTTCGCGCTTGGCTTCTTCTGCAAACAGGGTTTTGTAGTCGGGATAGCAGCGCTCGGGAGCAAGACCCAGCTTGGTCCCGAAGTCACGTCCACGTTCTGCATCCAAATCCAGTGCCGCTGCAACAAAGGTAAACAGACGGTCACGCTGGGCAGCAGCGCGGTGCGAGTAACCAATCTCGCTACCGCGTCCGCCGCCAACCATTCCCCAACGGATCGGTGCATCTAGCTGGAATTCTTCGTTAAACATGCGTGTTCTCCTTGTTTTTATTACACGCCACGACGCTGATTAACGCGTCCCTGTTCCCAGTTATCCCGGGCTTTGATGATATTTGGATCGTCAGAGACTTCCGACAGACCGACTTCCCACCAGGCATCACAAGACGACCATTTGGTATCGTCGATGTCGACGACCAATACATAGGTGCGGTCTGCAGCTTTGGCACGTTCGAAAGCAGCATCAAAATCGCCCAAGCTGGAGACTTTCTCTGCATGTGCGCCCAAGCCTTTTGCATGACTGACAAAATCTACGCGCGGGAGGTCGTAATCACGCTCTGTGGTACAGTCTTCCAACTGGTTGTTGAAAGCGGTGTTACCTGTGTTGGTTTGTAACTTGCGGATCACTGCGAAACCGCCGTTATCACACACCACCACAATCATCTTGTGGCCGGTCAGTACAGAGCTGTAGATGTCGGAATTCATCATCAGATACGAACCATCACCGACCATCACAATAGATTCATGGTCTGGTCTGGCAATCTTGTTGCCCCAGCCGGCGGCGACCTCGTAGCCCATGCAGGAGAAACCGAATTCCACATCCAGCGAATACGGATAGGTCGCCTGCCAGTTCATGTTGATTTCGGCTGGCAAACCGCCGGCGGCCGTAATAACGCGGTCGCCCTCGTTGATAAGACCATTCACCTTACCAACGACTTGCGCATACGAAGGCAAGGTTGTCTCTGCAAATGCCGTGCGGCCGTTAACGATATCTGTCCACGCCGCTTTTTCAGCCTTACCTTTTTCAACCCATGCAGCATCCGTCATCCAATCACCGAGTTTGGCATCAAGCGGCTCAATAGTGTCTTTCGCGTCAGCAATGATGGACTGCGCCATGTGCTTGTTGGCATCAAAACGGCCAGCGTTGATGCTGATAAGTTTCATGCCTGGGTCTCGGAACAGAGTCCATGAACCCGTTGTGAAGTCTTGCAAACGGGTGCCAATGGCGAGCACTAAATCCGCGTCGTTACACATGTGGTTGGCACTGTCTGACCCTGTTGCGCCAATCGGGCCGCAATTCAGTGGATGATCGTCTGGCAACAAAGTGCGGCCTGCGATGGTTTCCACTACCGGGATTTGGTGTTTCTCGGCAAAGGTAATCAAGGCGTCACGTGCGCCGGAATAGAACACACCGCCGCCAGCAATGATCAGCGGCTTCTTGGCAGTTTTCAGCGCTTCAACGGCTGCGTCTAAATCCACTTCTTCTGGCTGTGGACGACGAATACGGTGAACTTTGGGTTCGAAGAAGCTTTCAGGGAAGTCCCATGCCTGACCTTGCACATCTTGCGGAAGGGCAATCATCGCGGGCCCACAATCGGCAGGGTCTAGCATAGTCGCAATCGCTTGAGGCAATGCAACAGTCAGTTGCGACGGCGCATTGATTCGATCCCAGAAGCGGGTAACGGATTTGAAGGCGTCATTCACCGTCAGTGAAGGATTAGCAAAGTGTTCCGTTTGCTGAAGCACTGGGTCAGGTAAGCGGGACTGGAATGTATCGCCGCAAAGTAAAAGTAAGGGCAGGCGGTTAGTGTGTGCAACGCCTGCCGCTGTCACCATGTTTGCTGCGCCAGGACCTACCGACGAGGTGGCAATACCGATGCGCTGGCGCTTGTGAGCACGGGCATAGGCTACTGCAGCCAGCGCCATGGATTGCTCATTCTGTCCCCGCCATGTAGGGAAGACAGACTGGTTCTCATACAGCTGTTGCCCCAGACAGGTCACGTTACCATGGCCAAATATCGCAAAGGCGCAGCCAAACAAAGACTCCACCTTCCCATCAATCTCGATTTGCTGTGCGGCGAGGTAGCGCACCAACGCCTGAGCAGTAGTTAGCCTTATGGTTCCCATCCTTGCTATCTCCAATAATTTTCCTTGTTTGATGAAATAGTAGTCATGTAATGAAAATGTTTTCAAATGGTGAAAGCTAAAAAATCAGATTTAGCGCTCATTTTTCATTCTATAACGCCAATCGCCCGCAAAAAGCCCACTTTTGAGACGCCGTTTGGTTTGACAAAGTGAAATCATTACCATAGATGTTTAAAAAGTGTTAACGAAAAGTTTAATTATCGAAAGATTAAATCGTTTGGCGTTTGAAACGGGTTTAGCCGCGAAGCGTTAAACAGGGATGGAACATTGAATCAAGGAGACATTGCCTTGGAACTGAAAATAGCCAACGCACCATGCTCATGGGGAATTGAGTTTGCTGACAACCCGGCAAACCCAACATGGCAAACCGTATTGGATGAGATTGCTGGTGCTGGGTACGGGGCAACCGAGCTGGGGCCATTAGGTTACCTGCCGACCGATAAAGCTGCACTCAACGAGGCATTGTCAGTACGTTCATTGGGTTTGATTGCGGGTACTTTGTTCGTGCATTTGCACAAGCCGGAAGAACGCGATGCGATTCTGGAGAAAACCCACGTGACTTGCCAAATCCTGAAAGAGCAGGGCGCGGATTTTCTGGTGGTGATTGACCACGTTTCATCACCACGCACCGATCAAGCGGGTCAGGTAGAAACGGCAACACGTCTGAATGACGAGCAATGGGCGGAGATGATGGAAACGCTGCGTGGTGTAGGCACTGTGTGCGCGGAATATGGCATCACGCCAACGCTTCATGCCCATGCTGGCACTTACATTGAATACCGCGACGAGCTGGATAAAGCCATGCGTGACTTGCCGGCAGAGCTGATGTCGTTGTGTGTGGATACCGGTCACTGCGTCTATGCCGGCATGGACCCGAGTGAAGTGCTCCGCACCTACAAAGATCGCGTTAAGTACCTGCATTTCAAAGATATTAACGCCGACGTGCATGCGGTATCCGTCAAGGCTGGCACGGATTTCTATACTGCAATAGGGAATAACATTTTTTGTCCGTTAGGGCAGGGTTGTGTCGATTTCGACGAGGTAAGACAAACACTTATCGATATTGATTTTAACGGTTGGGTCACGGTTGAGCAGGACACTGACCCGGCAGCGAAAAGCGATGCGAAAACTGATGCCGAGAAGAGCAGAGCTTTCATTGAGAAAGCGGTGATCGCGAAAGTTGCTTAAACGCAAGTGAGAGAAAGCTGTCATCCGGCAGCAAGGAATCGGGCGAAAGCCCGAATACAGCAAGGAATTTGGAGGCAAGTATGTCGGTAAAAGAAGCCGAATCAGGGACAGATTCAAAACCGCTCGCACCGGGAGATGAGCGGGTTCGTAAAGTTTCAACGCTCAATCGTATGTTATCCCGCCCGGAACTGGGTTCTGTATCCGGTGCTATTCTGGTATTCGCGTTCTTCGCACTCGTCGCCTGGGATTCAGGCATGTTCAACGCTGATGGTGTCGTCAACTGGACGGTGGTGTCAGCGCAGCTCGGTATTATCGCGGTCGGTGCATGTTTGCTGATGATCGCCGGCGAATTCGACCTTTCCATCGGCTCAATGATTGGCTTTGCCGGGATGATGATTGCTATCCCTGCCGTATATTGGGGTTGGCCAGTCTGGGCTGCAATCCTATTTGCCTTTGTTGGCGCGATGGCCGTGGGCTTTATCAATGGCTACATCGTGGTTCGTACCGGGCTACCGTCTTTCATTGTTTCCCTCGCTTTCCTCTTCATTCTGCGTGGTCTGACAATCGCACTGTCTATTGCGTTGACCAATAAAACTATCATTTCTGGCGTAGGTAATCTGGCAGAAGGTGATTGGCTGGCTGCCATGTTTGGCGGCGAGATAGGGACAGGGCTATTTAACTGGCTTGGTAGCGCGGGGTGGATTGAAACCTACTCTGACGGTACGCCAGTAGTCACTGGCATCCCAATGGTCGTGGTGTGGTGGTTCTTGCTGACCGCTGTGTGTTCCTTCGTGCTGCTGCGCACCCGTTTCGGTAACTGGATTTTCGCTTCTGGTGGTGATGCCAACGCGGCGAAAAATGTGGGTGTACCGACTGACCGCGTGAAAATCCTGCTGTTCATGTTCACCGCATTCTGCGCAACGGTGTTCGCCGCTTGTCAGGTATTGGAGTTTGGCTCCGCAGCGGCTGACCGTGGTCTCTTGAAAGAATTCGAAGCCATTATCGCGGCGGTTATCGGTGGTGCACTGCTGACTGGCGGTTATGGCTCAGTCATTGGGGCTTTCTTCGGCGCATTGATTTTCGGTGTGGTGCAGATGGGTATCTTCTTTACAGGCGTGGATTCTGACTGGTTCCGCGTATTCCTCGGCGTGATGCTTCTTATCGCGGTGCTGTTTAACAACTTTATCCGCAAGAAAGTCACGAGCGCCCGCTAAACGCGGATCAGGAAACGGAATTCAGGAGAAAGACAATGGCAGAGAACGACAATTTTATCCTCGAACTGAAAAAAGTAAGCCGTTACTTCGGTTCGGTGATTGCCCTGAAAGATATCGATATGCAGGTGAAGATGGGTGAGGTGCACTGTCTGTTGGGTGACAACGGCGCAGGTAAATCTACCCTGATTAAAACCTTGGCAGGGGTGCATAAACCGTCAGAAGGTGAGTTCCTGATGAACGGTAAGCCTACCACCTTCGAATCGCCACGTGATGCGCTTGATGCGGGTATTGCGACCGTTTATCAAGACCTTGCGCTGGTTCCTTTAATGAGTGTTACGCGTAACTTCTTCATGGGTCGCGAGCTCACCAAGAAAATTGGCCCCTTTGAAGTGTTCGATACCAAAAATGCCAACGAAATTGCGAAGGCAGGTATGAAGGACATGGGGATCGACGTGCGTGACCCTGAGCACCCGATTGGCACAATGTCGGGCGGTGAGCGTCAGTGTCTGGCGATTGCGCGTGCAATTCACTTCGGTGCGAAAGTGCTGATCCTCGATGAGCCAACCGCAGCACTGGGTGTAAAGCAGTCTGCCAATGTGCTCAAAGTCGTTGCAAGGGCGCGCGGCAAAGGCCTTGCCGTCATCCTTATTACGCACAACGTTCACCATGCTTACCCCATCGCTGACCGTTTCACGCTGCTTAACCGCGGTAAGAGTCTGGGTACTTGGTTGAAGAAAGATGTTACCCGTGAAGAAATCCTCGAGATGATGGCTGGCGGACAAGAGCTGGAATCACTCGAAGCAGAATTGGCTGAATTCCAGCGGGCAGATGCTGCCACTGCGGATTAGGCTTTTAGTAAGAAGAGTTAACGTGACGGGGCAGTTCGCTGCCCAACCCTTAGCTGTAACCGGGTGGGCAGCTGTACAGCTCGCCCCATGGATACAATAAATAATATAACTTGGAGACACCGGATGAATACCCTACTTAAATCTGTAGCAAAGAGAGCGTCCGTCCTTGTGTTAGCAATGGCAGCCAGTTTGGCCGCAATGCTGCCAGGTACTGCACTCGCCGACGGTGAGCGCTTTGTCCTGATCAGCCACGCACCGGACTCAGATTCTTGGTGGAACACCATCAAGAATGCGATTGGTACAGCGGGCGAACAGCTCAATGTAGAAGTGGAATACCGTAACCCTACTACCGGCGACTTGGCTGACATGGCTCGCATCATCGAGCAGGCCGTTGCGTCCAATCCTGACGGTATTATCACCACCATCGCGGACTATGAAGTGCTGAAAGGTCCACTGGAAAAAGCGAAGAAAAAAGGTATTCCTGTTGTCACCATCAACTCGGGTACTCACCAGCAAAGTGAAGACGTGGGTGCAATTCTCCACGTTGGACAACCAGAATATGATGCGGGTTACGGCGCAGGTAAACGCGCTAAAAAAGACGGCGTGAAAAGCTTTGTCTGTGTTAACCACTACATCACCAACCCAGCCTCTGTAGAGCGTTGTCAGGGTTTTGCTGATGCATTGGGTGTGGAGCTCGGCAGCCAGATGATCGATGTGGGTCAGGATCCAACAGGCATCGAGAAGAAAGTGTCTGCTTACCTGCGCGCGAATCCAGATACAGAAGCCGTGCTGACACTGGGTCCAACATCTGCTCACCCAACTATCCGTGCATTGGATAAAAGCCGTCAGCTGGGCAAAATCTACTTCGGTACCTTTGATTTGAGCGGCGAAATTGCTCAGGGCATCAAAGACGGTCACATCCAGTGGGGTATCGACCAGCAGCCATTCCTGCAAGGTTATGTGCCTGTTATGGTGCTGACTCTGTACAACCGTTACGGTATTTCTCCATCTAACAACATCAACTCTGGTCCAGGTTTCGTGACTAAAGAGAACGTTGAGTTGGTAGAAAAACTGGCTGGCGAATATCGCTAACCATGAAAAGCGCCCGGCAACCCTCCGCCGGGCGCGCTCTTTTCAGACTTTCTTCACTTGAAATTGTCTGAACCTGACCAGCACTTTTAGTCATTTCTAATGAAAAGGCGTCAGCCCAGCTTGTGCAGCTGAAAACATTTTCATTATTATGGTGTTGCGCCTGGGGCTATATACCTGAGGGCGAGGGAACGACATTGTAAGCAGGAAAGCGTATGACGAAAGAAACCAATGTTGCCGTTGCAGCAACACAGATTCAGAAAAAACGTAAAGTCACTGTCGTTGAAGTGGCTGAAGCGGCAGGCGTTTCTGTCTCTGCGGTCTCCCGAGCGTTTAATCCTGATGCGAGTATCTCCAGACCACTGCGCGAAAAAGTCTTTAAAGCGGCAGCGTCGTTAAACTACAAACCGAACCGTTTGGCGAGGGGGATTAAATCCCGCTCCAGTCTTGTCGGCATTCTGATGACCGACTTCAACAACCCGTTTTATCTGCCCATTCTTTCCCGCTTTACCACTGAAATCCAAAAGCGTAACTGCCATAGCCTTCTTATCCACGTCGATGGTGAGATGGATATTCAGGAAGCCGTCGAGCTGGTGATGGAATACAACGTTGATGGCCTAATCATCACGTCGGCATCACTACCGCAAGAGCTTGTTGATGCGTGCCACTCCCAGAATACACCGGCAGTTATCTTTGGTCGCGACTCCAGTGAAAACAGTGTCACTGTAGTGAGTTGTGACAATGTGCTGGCAGGTAATATGGCGGCAGATATGCTGCTCGATGCTGGCTATACCAAACCGGCTTTTGTAGCGGGACCGATTGGTACTTCAGCGACGATTGATCGCCAACGCGGTTTTATTAGCCGTTTGATGGAGCGTGGCTGCAACCAATGGCAAGTCGTGGAAGGCGGTGAGTTCAGCTACGACGCTGGCTACGATGCCACCTTGCGTATTTTCCAGCACACAGAAAAGCCAGACGCGTTGTTTTATGCCGATGACATCATGGCCTGTGGTGGTATGGATGCATTACGTTATGAACTTGGCCTGAGTGTGCCTGAAGATATTGGCGTTGTTGGCGTCGATGATATTCGTCTTGCGAAAAGCCGCTCCTACAACCTTTCTACGATTCGTCAACCGAACGAGCAGATGATTCAAAGCACCATTGATGCCTTGTTCGAACATATTGCTGATCCACATTTACCGCCACAATCTATTACCTTGCCATGTGAGGCGGTGGTACGTGGTTCAACGCAAAAGACGCGCACTTGATATCGGTGTAAACTCTGCCCAGTACCTAAAGTCAATAGACCTTAAAAAGCATGAACCCTTCACTCCGTTATTTGGGTGGTTACCCTGAAAACCTTATTGAACAAGTTTCCCGTTTGATTGAAACCGGCAAACTCGGCGCGTGGCTGGAACAGCGCTACCCACACAAGCACGACATCAAGTCTGAAAAAGCGCTTTATGATTACGTGCAGGAGATAAAGAACCAATACCTGAAGAAGTCTTCGCCGATCAGTAAAGTGGCCTATGATGGCAAAATCCATGTGGTGAACAATGTGCTTGGGCTTCACAGCTTTGTGTCACGCGCTCATGGCGGAAAGCTAAAAGCCAAGAATGAAATCCGCATAGCGTCGATGTTCAAGGACGCGCCAGAGCCTTTCCTTCGAATGCTGGTGGTTCACGAACTGGCTCACTTGAAAGAGAAAGACCACAATAAAGCCTTCTATCAGCTTTGTTGCCATATGGAGCCGGATTATCACCAGTTGGAATTTGATGCGCGCTTGTATCTGATTCACATGGAAAGCCAGAAAAACGCGCTGAAATAGCGCGTTTTTGCCATCTATGGAATTATTGGATAGAAAACCGCCCAACGATTTGATTGACGTTATCGGTGATTGCGGTGAGGCCATGCGCTTCTTTTGATAGTTTCTCAGCGCCGGAAGCCGTGCTCTTACCCAAGTTATTTAAATGTTCTACGGACAGATTAATGTTTGTTACGACAGTATTTTGCTCTTCGGCAGCGACCGCAATCTGGTGGTTCATGTCTCTGATACTGGTAACGGTGCTGGAGATGGTAGTGAGGGCGTCACGGGCCTTATTCGCTTTTTCATACGTCGCGTTAGCTTCATTAGCACTCACTTGCATAGATTCAACAGAACGCTTCGACTCGCTTTGTAGTCGTGAAATCAGCTCCTGAATTTCTTCTGTGCTTTGCTGAGTGCGACTGGCAAGGCTTCGCACTTCGTCAGCAACGACGGCAAAACCACGACCTTGCTCACCAGCCCGGGCTGCCTCAATAGCAGCATTAAGAGCGAGTAGGTTGGTTTGCTCTGCGATTCCCCGGATGGTATCTAAAATGCAGCCCACATTATTCGTTTCAACTTCAAGGTTGGCGATCACCTGGCTCACTTCGCCAATGTTACCCACGAGATTTTCAATGCTGTTTTGCGTTGCCTCCAACGTGGATTGGCCTTCATGGGCAGCATTGTCAGCTTGATTGGAAAGATCAGAAGCATACTGCGCATTCTGCGCGATATCCTTCACCGTACTGGAAAGTTCATTTATCGCAGTTGCGGTCTGATTGAGTTGTTCAGCCTGTGACTCTGAGTTTCGAGCCGTTTCATCGGTTACCTCTACCAGTGTGGTTGACGCGACATTCAGGGATTTCATTGATTGAGAGAGTTGCTTAATGATATCCCTGAGGTTTACTGTCATTTCCCGCATTGCTGCGTAAATACCCGTCACCTTTTTCTCTGGTGAGAGCTCTTTCTTGAGTATACCCTCAGCAATTTCCCGTGCCATGGCCTCTATTTTTCTGGGCTCGCCACCAATAGGTCTACGGATGGTTTTAGTCACAAAAACGCTGAGTAATATGCCAACAAAGATGGCGATACCAGAAACAACAAGCACTGCTGTTAAAGCATTACCACTTTTTTCTATTGTTTGTTCGCCTAAAACATTCTGAGACTCGAGCGACGACATTTTGTAGTTAGTCAGATTTCCTGTGACTTGTGGCCCTACAACATCGATGACTTTAAAGACGCGGTTCGTGCCTTCTTTTACGATTTTTGCGATGTCTTGTAGTGCAACAATATAGTCCATATGGGCATCAGCAAAAGCGTTTAAAAGTTCGTCCTCCTGACCCGCCAAAATGCCTTCTAGCGAAATAAAAGGTTGGAGCGCCGCATTGAGCTCGAGCAGTGCAGTATTCAAGTCTTGAGGGGAGTAGCTAATGAGGTATTTTGCGGTGAAAAGTCGTCCCAAGAGCAGTTTTTCCTGAACTTCAGAAGCGAAGAAAATGACCTCTACATCGCCGATGGCTTTGGCATTTGTCATGATCTGTTTGGTGGTCTGATACATACTCAGGCCATTGGGGTCTAGGCGTTGCTTGACGACATTATTCATGTCCTGAAAATCTTGTACCACTAACGCAAAAGTTTGTGCGTATTCTTCCAGCAAGGTCTGTGACTCTTCTAGCCAAGCCTTGCGCTCTGAATCGGTCTCATTTGCTAGGATGAAGGCTATCTTTTTTTCCACCTTAGTCAGCTTTTCCCCGACCAAGGTAGCATCTTCCGGGTTTTGCGTTTTAAAAAATCTTTGAGCGACAACACGGGCATAGAGTAGGGCAGACTGAGCTTCCGCTGCATGGTTAGAGTTTATCGCTAATGCATGATACTGGCGGGTATTCGTGTAACTATTTGACAAGCCATTGTAGCCAACGACTGATACTACGAGTAGCAAAGCAAGGACGGCTGAGAAAGACAGGGTCAATTGCTTCGCAAGTGTAATTTTGCCTAGCATGGGTCTCTCCTAAATTGGCTGGCACCTCTGCAAGAATTGCGAGCTTCCGCTTTTGTGAGAAGGTCTTGATTCCGGGTTATGCAAAAAAGGCTTACTGACTTAACACTCGGTCGTAATACCAATAACGCGCAGCGAATCTTCAATCCAACAAAAGTGAAACAATCAATCAATAAGTGATTCACATGCGAGTCGCGTGGTTATGGTTTTTTTACAGTTATGGGAGTCACGGTGAGATGTGGAGGAGTACATTCCGAAGTTTATAACCGGAAGAGGCTTGCATTGCTCAACGAATTAGCCCCCGGAGGAGGGGGCTAATTCATTACATGGAGAAGAAGTGCGATGGGTTAACCAATCGAGAATTTACCCACGATCTGGTTTACGCCGCTGGTAATCGAAGTAAGTCCGTGGGCTTCTTTCGAGAGTTTGTCTGCACCGGACGCCGTGCTCTTACCCAGCTCATTCAACTGTTCGACCGCTTGGTTAATGCTGGTCACCACAGTGTTCTGCTCTTCTGCTGCGACCGCGATTTGATGGTTCATGTCACGGATGTTCGATACCGACTCTGTGATAGAAACCAGTGCATCGCGGGTTTTGTTTGCTTTTGTCGATGTCTCTTCCGCTTCAGATGCGCTTTTACGCATGGATTCTACCGAACGTTTGGATTCGCTCTGCAAACGGGTGATCAGCGTCTGGATCTCTTCTGTGCTCTGTTGGGTACGGCTGGCGAGGCTTCTTACCTCATCAGCAACCACCGCAAAGCCCCGTCCTTGTTCACCGGCTCGGGCAGCCTCAATCGCGGCATTCAGTGCCAGCAGGTTAGTCTGCTCTGCAATGTCACGGATAGTATCCAGAATACTGCCAACGTTTTTGGTTTCGTTTTCCAGGTTCTCAATAATCTGACTAACTTCACCAATGTTACCCACAAGGTTTTCGATACTCTGGCGGGTATCATCCAACACACTCTGGCCTTCCTGTGAGTAACGATCAGCTTCATTGGCCACATCAGACGCACGCTGCGCATTTTGGGCGATGTCATCCACCGTAGAGGTTAACTGATGCATCGCGGTTGCGGTTTGACCGAGTTGGTCTGCCTGAAGCTCAGAATTTCTGGCTGTTTCCTCAGTGACGTTGACCAAGGTGCCGGAGGCATTGTTCAGAGTATTCACTGAGCTGGACAACTGGCCGACAATCTCTTTGAGGTTGCTGTTCATATCGCCCATGGCGGCAAAGATGCCTGTCGGCTGACCTTTGCTATCGAAAGACTGGGTCAGATCGCCGGTTGCAATGTTACGGGCAAGCTGTTCAATCTGTCTTGGCTCACCGCCAATAGGTCTCCGGATTGCACGCGTGACCATAATGCTCAGGAAAACCCCCACCAAGACGGCAACGGCAGAAACGATAATCACCGTTTGAACTGAAGACTGGCTGTCAGACTGAGCCTCCGGCCCCAGGGTATCCTGAGCGGCGCGAATGGATGATTTAAAGTCGTTAAAGTTGGTCGTCACCTGCGGACCAATCACATCAAGAGTATTCGAGATACGCTCGTTTCTCGCATTGATAATTTCTGCGGTTTTCTGAAGTGCTGAAATGTATCCAAGATGCGCATCAGAAAATTCGTTCACCATTTGCCGCTCTGCGGAAGAAACCAACAGGCGTTTGAGGTTGTTGAGGGGAGCGACGACATTGTTAAGTTCAGTCAATGAACGGTTCAAATCGTCATCAGAGTTACTGATCAGGAACTTGGCGGCAAAAAGTCTTCCCAGTAGGAGCTTCTCTTGAGCTTGGGCTGCATAGAACAGTGAATCAACTTCACCGTCCGATGATGAGTCCTCAATGATTTTTGTCATCGTCTGGCGCATCTTAAGGCCGTTAGGATCTAACTCCTGGCTGACTACCGCGTTTCGGTCTGCAAAGTCTTTAACCACCAAAGCAAAAGTTTCACCGTATGTGGCCATCAGTTTTTTGGACTCGCTGAGCTCATTGATGCGGTTCTGGTCAGTTTCATTAACAAGGATCTTTTCGATGACTTCGTCAATGCGAGTAAGCTCATTCTCGACCTTGTCAATTTGGGCTGGGTCTTGGGTCTTCAGGAACTTTAACGCTGCAAGTCGGGCGCTGAGTAGTGCCGACTGTGCCTCGCTTGCTTCATTGGAACTTCTCGCTAAGCCGCGGTAATCGGTGAAATTCTTGAAGCCTTCAGACAGACCACCATAACCCACGACAGATACAACAAGCAGCAGTGCGATGACAGCTGCAAAAGATACGGTAAGTTGCTGTGCAAGCTTAAGTTTGCCTAACATCTTAGCCTCCCGCTAAATGGCATTAATACAAGTCGCACAAAGCGACGCATGCTTGAACGTGCGTATCACTCCAGTCGCTACCGACTAAGGCTAACAAACCTCAAGCGCACAGATACGGTTTTCTCTCCTTGAAAGGCACGTACTGACAAACTGCTTTTTTTGCTAGTCAATGAAAGGCATTGAGTTATTTGTCAGTTATTAAACAGATAGTTCAATAGTGAGCTGCCTTCCATAGTGTCTGACACTTTTGGTGCGCTGATGAGTGGAGATGAATGAGAGGGCGTCAATCGAAGAAATCGTGAGTATCCCGGAATTTCGGCGTTGATTGATGCTTAATGCGCGCGATATTGATGATATTCGTCGAAACTAATCAGCACAAATTACATGATGATTACATCGCCTTCCACTGTCGAACTTCTGTACAGTAAAGAAAAAACTTTATTAAAAAATGAAGCAAAAAAGCCGGGGAAGTTCCGGCCATGTCAGTCGGCAAAAGGAGATGCGATGTCAGAAGATAATTTCACCTATTTCTTAAAACGGGCTTTGGTTCTGGGGTTGCCACTTGCTCTACAAAGTTTGTTATTCAGCAGTGGCGGTTTCATCGACAACCTAATGGTCAGCCAGTTGGGTACCGAAGAAGTTGCAGCGTCAGGTATTGGCGCTCGTGTATTTTGGTTTACCGGTATCTTTATTTGGGGAACAGGCACCGGCATGGGAGTGCTACTTGCCCAATACTGGGGGGCCAATGATGCAGAAGGATTGAGACGCAACTTTGCACTAGGCGCATTAGTGGCGTCTTTGGCTTCGTTTTTGATTTTCCTGTTCTGTTGGACATCACCGGAAGTGGTACCAGCTATGTTCAAGGTAGAAGGTGAAACAGCCGCGCTCGCAACCGAATACCTTCAAATCATCAGTATTGCACTTCTGGTCGCAGGTCCTTCCATTGCGATGGATGCCGCGTTGCGCGCTCTGGGGAAAACTCAAACTACCTTCTACATGTCCTTCATTGAAATCGCGCTCAACATTGTATTGAGTTTCATCTTAATCTTCGGTTACTTTGGTTTACCCGCGATGGGGTTAGCAGGAGCGGGATGGGGAACCGTGATCGCCCGTTTGTTCCGTGTTGTCATGTCTCTCCTGGTCATTATTCTCTACAACAAGGTGTTGATTCTCGGCCCCGCTGATTTCAGATTCAGAAAATCCACTTTCCAGAAATATGTGAATGTGACTGCACCTGTGATTGTTGGCAGCCTTATCTGGAGTGGTGGCATCTTTACGTATCAATTGATCATGGGTCGTATCGGTGAAAATGAACTGGCAGCAATGGCAATCATTTCTCCCCTTGAAGCCATTACTTTATGTGTTGCTTCGGGTTTGTCGGGCGCAACGGCGATTATTGTGGGTAATGCGCTTGGTGCAAATAAGCTTGAAACCAGCGAGAAATACGCAAGGTATGCACTCAAAACGGCTGTGTTAACTGGGCTGACAGCATCGGCTCTTATCCTGATGGCGCAAAGTTATATTTTGTCTCTATATACCCAGGTGAATGACGATGTTCTGGCATTGGTGTCACTTTGCTTCCCTGTTCTCGCCATCAGTGCCTTAGTCAGAAACATCAATATTACTTTGATTGTGGGCGTACTCAGGGCAGGTGGTGATGCCAAATTCTGCATGAACATGGATGCGGTTTGCCAGTGGGTGTGGGCAGTACCAATGACCGCCATCGCAGCGATGTGGCTGGAACTACCGCTACCTTATGTATTTTTGATGATGACATCTGAAGAAATCGTGAAGTTGTATCCCACCATCAGGCGTGTGTTTGGAAACAAATGGGTAAACAACCTGACAATTGAAAAAACCGTATAAAAACAGCGGCATATCTATTAATAAAGTACGATCTAAATGATCGTACTTTTTAATTGTTTAAATATGAATTCTATAATTCTAAGTATTGATAATGTGTTTTATATTTATGTCATGAATAATGAATTTTAAATAAATCCTTACCGAGATTTATTCTAATTCACTAATATTTGGTATTTTTTCACTCCAAACTATCCTTCTTAAATCATTCTGTTCTAATTTATTTCTCATGCTTAGGTTTGATATTTTTATTAACCTTTAAGCCCTTGTTTGCTCACTTATTTGAATGCGTATAAAACATTTACACCGTGGCTAACTTGTAATTTAGATGTCTCTAAAGTGAGTTGAAACACTTGGCTGTTTGATAGAGCAGCATGGCGATGTTGATAGCGGCAACGATGATTGCTTCCCACGGTGTGTGACTGGAACAACTGCATTTTGTATTTGCAACGCACAAGGATGTTTCCCTCAAATTTGTATTGTTGAGAGGCACATCTTTTCGGTTGGAGAAAGGCCTTTCCTGACCATGTTCTTATGCCAAATAGCAGCAACCATGCCCCACAAAGAAAAACAAATAACATCTTTCAAATTAAGGCAATAGGTTATGAATAAGTTATTTAGCATGCTGACGTGGGTAGTAGGACTATCTATTGCGGTATCTATTAGCAGTGCAGTAAACGCAAACGAGTCTTCGGATGACACGCCAAAAGGTTGTATTGTCAGCTTGGAAACAGGTGCTGAATATTGTCTCCCGGTGGGACAGCGTTCAGGCTACTCCCTGCCAAGCTGGATCAAGTCCCATGAGGTTCGTGTTCAGGCGGAAGAAGGTGCAGCAGTGATGCTGTCTGATTGGGATAATCTTTCGTACAACCGTCTGGCGGTATTTTCGGGTACTGTCACCAACAGCGAACTGACTAATGTTCGTGCGTACAATGGCCAGAATCTAGACTTCTCAGCACCACGTTCTATGCGCGTTGTGGCCAGCAATGACAAACTGGGTTGTATTGTTAGCCTCCAAACTGGCGAGCGTTACTGTCTGCCTGTGGGTAAACGGTCTGGCTACTCACTCCCGAGCTGGATCAAATCTCACGAGGTTTATGTTCAGGCGTCTGAAGGGGCGGCTGTCATGTTGTCAGACTGGGATAACCTTTCCTATAACCGTTTAGCGGTATTCCCAGGTACCGTTGAAAACCAGAAACTGACCAATGTCCGTGCTTACAACGGCCAGAACTTAGATTTCTCAGCACCACGCTCGATGCGTGTTGTGGCTAGCAACGAGAAACTGGGCTGTATCGTGAGCCTAGAAACCGGTGAGAGGTACTGTCTGCCAGTAGGGCAGCGTTCAGGCTACTCACTGCCAAACTGGATTCGCGCGCATGAAGTGCGTGTTGAGCCATCAGAAGGTACAGCAGTCATGCTGTCAGATTGGGACAACCTTTCTTACAACCGTTTAGGCGTTTTTAACTGTGTGACGCCGAACAGCCAACTGGAAAATGTGCGTGCGCGAAACGGTCAGAACCTGGATTTCTCAGCACCACGTTCAATGCGTGTTTTGGAAGGTACCACAGCGTCTGACCAAATAATTAATGGTACGTCGGGTGACGATGTTCTTCATGGCTGTTCAGGCAATGACACCATTACTGGCTTCAAAGGCAACGACACCATTTACGGTGGTGCAGGTAACGACACTATCAATGGCAGTGCTGGCGATGATGTACTTTACGGCGGCTCGGGTAATGACACCCTTTACGGTGCGGGTGGCAATGATTCATTGTTTGGCGACGAAGGAAACGACGTCCTGCACGCGGGCTATGACGATGACATCGTCATGAATGGCGGAACGGGCCTTGATATCTACATCGGTAGTGAAGGTAACGACACCATGTTCTTTGATCAGGAAGATTTTTCTGATGTGAACTTCCTTACTGAGAACGGAAACATCTACAACGGTGATCGTGGCTTTGACCAACTGATTGTTACTGGTGATGCTAACGTCGACCTTACTGGTGTTTCATATGGTGTCACTTCTGGTCCTAAACCTATTGCTCAGGTTGAAGCGGTGATTGGCGCTGAAGGAAACCAAGCGGTGACAGTGAACGCTTTTGCGATTCATGCTCAGTCTGATGGTTTCCAGTCCGCTTCTCTGGTTGATCCAGGTGATTGGGACGGCTTTGTTGCCCATCTTGGCGCTGGTAACGACACACTGAATGTCGATGCCGGTATCTGGAGTTACGATGCAAATGCATCTGCGTCTGTTGCCATTTCCAATGAGATGATTGAGTTCATGGGTTTGAGCTTCGCGCAGGTGACAGAGCTCCGCGCTTACGTTTTCACCTATGCGGACGAAAAAATCACTATCTGGACGGATGCTGAGATCGTTAAATCTAACGGTAGTAACATCTAATTCAGAGCCCTAGTAATGTGAGCCCGGTACTTGGTTGTGCCGGGCTTTTTCAATTTTTGACGGCCATTTCCATCGTCGCGTATGTGATTGGCTGGGAGAGTGAATAATTCCTGAGTCAATTGCTCTCTTTTTGTTTAAAACGCGTCAGAAAAGTTCCAATGATGCTGCTGCTGAACCCCGCTCTAGTTCCTCTATTAGGTTAAAACTCATACTTAACTCATTACTATTTAAATAAGGGCTAGAAAGTGCTACTGAGATTAGCGTGATCTTGCTTCAACTCTATTGTTCTTGAGTGTCTTGTCATTAAAACTCTTGTCACATCAAGCGCGGAATGAATGTTAGTAATCTCATATATAAGCAAGCACTTGTAAATGAGGGTCTGCTATAGGAAAGCGGTAGATATATTCCAGCAGTTTCATTCGCGCCATATAAAACCAAGATCAAGATTATGAGGACATAGGTATGGCAGAGATCAATGGAACGACTAACGCAGATTTTTTGTATGGTGATGACAACAATCAAAATCTGTTGATGAATGGTGACTTCGAAGATTGGGGTAACGATTCGTCTGATCAGTGGGGTTTGTTCCAAGATCATCAAGTTGCAGGCTGGTACACGCCGGGCAGTATGAAAATCGAACTGCAACAAGGCGACTTTGGTGGCACGCCAACCAATTCCTCATCTAACACCGTGCTTGAACTGGATTCAACGGGTAACACCTGGGTCCAGCAAGACGTAGACGTCAGCAGCCTGACTTCTTCAGGTGATGCGTCATTGTCACTCTCTTTCGATTACGCAAACCGCTATAAAGGCGACAATCACTCGACCAGCCAGTTCGAAGTGAAGGTTATGGACAGCGATGGCAATGTCCTTTACAGCAAATACTTCGACAACACCCAGTCAAACGAAAGCTACCACAACTTTGAAGTCGACTTCTCTGTACCTGCGGGCACCACAGGTGTGACGCTGCGTTTCGAAGGTAAAGGTCAGTCTGATAGCTACGGCGCGCTGATTGATAACGTATCTTTGACTAATAATGCCAATGGCAGCCTGAACGATAAGATCAACGGCTTTGAAGGCAATGATTACATTGATGGCGGCCAAGGCAACGATACGCTGTACGGTGGCGAAGGTAACGACACCATCAAAGGTGGTGAAGGTGACGACACCATCTACGGCAACAAAGGTTTTGGTGTTGGCGAGCGTGAGCTGATGGTCAACGGCGGTTTCGAGTTGACTTACGGCGACAACGTTTCTAACCAGTGGGGCCTTTTCCACGACCATCAAGTCACAGGCTGGTACACGCCGGGCACGAATAAAATCGAACTGCAACAGGGTACGTTTGGCGGTACACCACAAAACGACGTGACTAACACCGTGCTGGAGCTCGACAGCCACACCAACACCTGGGTTCAGCAAGATGTGAATGTTTCAGGTCTGTCTGCTGATGGCGATGTGGTTCTGGATTTGTCATTCGATTACGCGAACCGCTACCGTGGCACAGATACAGCAACCAGCCAGTTTGAAGTGAAAGTGTTTGATAGTGCAGGCAAGGTGCTGTACTCCAAGTACTTCGATAACACTCAGGCGAATGACCACTACGAGCAATTCTCTACAGAAGTTGTCCTGCCACAAGGTGTTGATTACGTTACTATCCGCTTCGAAGCAGAAGGCCGTTCAGATAGCTATGGCGCGTTGATCGACAATGTTTCCCTGAAGCAAAAAGTGAACGTGGAAGACGACAACGACACCATTTACGGCGGCGCGGGTAACGACACCATTTATGGTGAGCACGGTGACGACGAGATTCACGGCGGTGATGGTGATGACACTATCTACGGCGGTAACGAAGCGAGCAAGACCTTCGATCTCGAGCACATTGACGGTGCGACGGTTTACAACCTGCAGGGCGAAGACACTGTGACTATTTCAGTCAGCAACTTCACCCACAGCGCAGCGTACAATAATAGCATCGGTTACTACGTGATCGACGAAAATGGCAACATCGTTCGTGCGGCAGTGATTGCGGACAACGTGAAAAACGTGTCAGACCTGAGCGTTGATATCGACGTATCTGGCGGTGTTTCTTTCGGTATGTTCCTGATTCCAGATGGCGACCGTAAAGGTTTCGATGTGGGCTCGGTTAACCTGAATCTGTCCGGCACAGCTTCAAGCATCACTCAAGGTACAGCAAGCTCAGTGGTTTATGTTTCCAACGCGGCAGAAAACGGCGATGGCAAAGACCATGAAAAAGTAGACGGTGATACTTCCAAGTGGGAAGACCTCTGGAATCTGGGTGATAACGACTTTAATGACACCACCTTCACTATCACTGTCGAGCAACAAAAACTGTACTCAGACAACGACACCATTTACGGCGGTAACGGTAACGACTTTATCCATTCGGGTGGTGGCGACGACGTGGTCTACGGCGATGCAGGCGACGACAACATTAACGGCGGCAAGGGTGATGACATCCTTTACGGCGGAGACGGTAACGACACCATTTTGGGTGGTCAGGGTAATGACACCATCTATGGTGGTAACGGCGATGATATCCTGCGCGGCGCAAGCGGTAGCGACAAGCTGTACGGTGGTGCAGGTAACGATTACCTTGAAGCAGGCTATGATGATGATTACATCCTGGATGGCGGCGCGGGTCTTGACCTCTACGTAGGTAGTGAAGGTAACGACACCATGTACTTCGATCAGGAAGACTTCTCTGACCTGAACTTCCTGAAAGAAAAAGGCACTATCTACATTGGTGACCGTGGCTTCGATAAGCTGATTGCTGACGGTGATGTAAACGTAGACCTAACCGGAAAATCTTATGGTTTGACTTCAGGTCCTAAGCCAATTGCACAGGTAGAAGCCGTTATTGGTGATGAAGGCAACCAGACTGTGACGGCAAATGCTTTCGCAATCAATGCGCAGTCCGACCCATTCCAGGCTGAGTCGTTGACTGACCCGGGTGATTGGGATGGTTTCGTGGCTTACCTTGGCGCGGGTGATGACACCTTTAACTTGGAAGCAGTTGGCTGGACTTACGATGCAGATGCAGTACCAACAGCTGAACTGTCAGCAGACATGATAGCCTTTATGGGTTTGACGAATACCCAAGTGGGCGAACTGGATGCGTACGTGTTTGAGCACAGCTCTGGTGAAACCATCACCATTTGGACTGACGCCGAGCAGGTCACACAAGACGGTAACGCACTTTTTGATGGTGGCAATATCTTTTAACAAGCACTCATCTCTGTGTTTGAGCCCGGCATTTGCCGGGCTTTTCTTATTCCGAAAGCACGTCACGATTGCTCTCAGGCAAGTAATCTTAGGAAAGGCTCTGTTGTTCTTCCAATATCCTAAACCGGCTGTGTTAACTATCTGGACACGATGCCGAGGAGCTGTATTAAACTAATTCTTTTGTAATCTTTCCAATGGCACTTCATTCATTATGCTTTTCAACCGTACTAATTCCACTCGCTGACTATATTCTGAATCTGCAATATATCTATTGTTTGAACCTGTCTTATCAATAAAACTTTTGTCACAGCAGTCGCTGACTTATGTTAGTTTTCTCGAATATGAGCATCTTCTAAAAAGCAAATGGATGCTCAATAATATTCATACCTTCATTTGTCAGCGTAACCTTAAATGGATGACGAGGACATCGGTGATGGCAGACATTAACGGAACTTCAGGCGCAGACACTCTTTACGGCGATATTGGTAGCGGCAGCAGCGATCAGAAAACCGGTGCAGTATTTGTGATGGGCGCTGATTTCAACATGGACAGTGGCAACTTCCACACTTGGTCTTTCCCGCCAACGCTCAGCTTCACAGGCTCTACGTCAACCGTGACTTACAATGATGACGATGGTCAGCTAAATGGTGATGACTACTGTAACGAAGTTTCTGACGACAAATCCCAGACGGTTTCTATTGATGGTCAGGAATATTCAGCGAACGTTGATTACAGTCTTAAATACTGCGACAGCGACGGCAATATATATACCTTTGCGATCGTTGATGTAGACTCAGATGGTAATGGCCATCACTACTGCAATATTGGTGAAAACGGCAAAATCCTGATCCAAATCGACGGTCCTGAAATCACCAGCGCGACTGACCTGACTTTGGTACCTAATTCCTACCAGAACGTTAGCAGCCTGAACTACGACGACATCACTGAGCCGCAAACTGTCAACCCAGCTGATCTGGATGACACCATCACAGCGGGCGGTGGGGATGACACCGTTTATGGCCTCAAAGGTAACGACCACATTTCCGGTGAAAACGGTAACGACAAACTGTTTGGCGGTGACGGTGACGACATCATCTTTGGTAACACTTCGACTCCAAACTTCAGTGACGAACCAACCGTTACCGTGTTCCAAATGGGTAAAGATTTCACCATGGACAGTGGTAACTTTCACACTTGGTCTTTCCCGCCAAAACTGGCGTTTGATGGCACCACCACGAAAGTGACCTTCCAAGACGATGATGGCGTGCTTAATGGTGATAACTACTGCAATGAGTATTCAGACGACAAATCGCAGACCGTGACCATCGACGGTCAGACTTATCCGGTTAACCTTGACTACTCACTGAAGTACTGCGATTCAGACGGCAACGTATATACCTTTGCGATTATTGATGTGGATCTGGATGGTAATGGCCATCACTACTACAACCTGAACGAGAACGGTAACCTGCTGTTGCAAATCGACGGCCCTGAAATTACGGATGCGACCGATTTATCACTGGTTTCCAATTCATACCAAAATGTTAACTCTCTCAACTACGATGATATCGCCATTGAGAAGACAATGAAGTCTAACGACAACGACTACATTGATGGCGGTGCAGGTAACGACACTATTTATGGTCAGTGGGGTGATGATGAGATCCATGGTGGTTCAGGTGATGACATCATCTACGGCGGGAATGTCGCAACGGAAACCATTGAAACCGATCCAACGGCGAAAGTGTTCGTGATGGGTGATGACTTCTCGATGCCATCAGGCGGTGAATTCCACACCTGGAGCTTCCCATCAAAGCTGGCGTTCGATGGCGGTATGACCGAGGTGACGTTCCAGGATGACGATGGCGTACTTAATGGTGACAACTACTGTAATGAGTATTCAGACGATAAAACCCAGACCGTGACCATTGGTAACAACACTTACGCGGTGAACCTGGATTACACCCTGAAGTACACCGACGGCACCAACGTATACAAGTTCGCAATCATTGATGTGGATCTGGATGGCAACAATCATCACTATTGGAACCTGGAAGAAAACGGCAAAATCCTGCTGCAAATCGAAGGCCCTGAAATTACATCAGCAACCGATTTGACTTTAGTTCCTCACTCCTACGAGAACTTGAGAGAGCTTGATTACACCGATTTCGCTGAAACCACTAAAGAAGTGACTGTGAGTGATAAAGACACCATCTACGGCGGCGATGGTGATGATTTTATCCACGCGGGTGACGACGACGATGTGGTCTACGGCGATGCAGGCGACGACAACATCAACGGCGGCAAGGGTGATGACATCCTTTACGGCGGCGACGGTAACGACACCATCTTGGGTGGTCAGGGTAATGACACCATCTACGGTGGTGCTGGGGACGATATCCTTCGCGGTGCAAGCGGTAGCGACAAGCTGTACGGTGGTGCCGGTAACGACTACCTAGAAGCTGGCTATGATGATGATTACATCCTGGATGGCGGCACGGGTCTTGACCTTTACGTAGGTAGTGAAGGTAACGACACCATGTACTTCGATCAGGAAGACTTCTCTGACCTGAACTTCCTGAAAGAAAAAGGCACTATCTACATTGGTGATCGTGGCTTCGATAAGCTGATTGCTGACGGTGATGTAAACGTAGACCTTACTGGAAAATCTTATGGTTTGACTTCAGGTCCTAAGCCAATTGCACAGGTAGAAGCCGTGATTGGTGATGAAGGCAACCAGACTGTGACGGCAAATGCTTTTGCTATCAGCGCACAGTCAGACCCATTCCAGGCTGAGTCGTTGACTGATCCGGGTGATTGGGACGGTTTCGTGGCTTACCTTGGTGCGGGTGACGATACCTTCAATCTGGATGCAGGTGGCTGGACGTTGAGTGAAGGCGCTGCACCTACGGCCGAGCTGTCAGCAGACATGATTGCTTTCATGGGTCTGACCAATACTCAGGTCGGCGAGTTGGACGCTTATGTCTTCGAAAGCAGTGCTGGTGCGACCATCACGGTATGGACAGATGCGGAGCACTTTACTCTGAATGGTGACGACATCATCTAAAACACATGACGAGACTGTCTGAAAATCCGGCCTCGTGCCGGATTTTGTTTTTGGTCATACTTAAGTCAGCCCTAATGTATGTCCGTATCTCATACTGTAAATAATCAAACATCAGGAAATAGACTGACTTTTGATTGATCATCCGTCGAAGGAATTGTCTCATTTTGTCTCGTCCCTGAATATTCCCCTGAAACGCGCGTCCAGCCCAGGCTCGATTTTTCGGTGCTTCTATTCTGAAAGTCTCTTCCGCTCCGGTCATGCTGTTCAGCCCTATTTGGTCAGTGCGATAAAAAAAAGCACAGAGGACAAAGGTATGGCAATTATTAATGGCACTAGCGGTGTCGATACGCTCTATGGCGACATAGAACAAAGCAATAATCTTCTTATCAATGGCGATTTTGAAGCCTGGGGTGATGATTCATCCAACACTTGGGGGCTGTTCGACGACAACCAAGTAGCGGGCTGGTACACACCGGGCACCAACAAAATCGAACTGCAACAGGGTACTTTCGGCGGTACACCGACGAACAGTGTGACCAACACGGTTTTAGAACTCGACAGTCACACCAACACATGGGTGCAACAGGATGTCGATGTCACCACATTGACTGAATCTGGCGACGCAACACTCAACCTTTCTTTTGATTATGCCAACCGCTATCGCGGCTCGGACACATCAACCAGTCAGTTTGAAGTCAAGGTGTTGGATAACGAGGGCAACCTGCTTTACAGCCAGTTCTTCGATAACACCCAAGCGAATACAAGCTACGTGAACTTTGAAATCGACTTTTCGGTACCTGAAGGGACAACGGGTATTTCGCTGCGTTTTGAAGCCAAGGGTACATCTGACAGCTATGGCGCATTGATTGACAACGTTTCGCTGACAACGTCTACCGTGGGTGATGTTAACGATACGATCAATGGCTATGAAGGCGATGACTTTATCGATGGTCTGACGGGGAACGATACCCTCTACGGTGGCAACGGCAACGATGAAGTCTATGGCAGCGAAGGCGATGACGTTATCTATGGTAACGATGGCTTTGATGTTAACGGCACCCGTGAACTTCTTATCAACGGCGATTTTGAAGATTACGGTAACAACACCACGAATCACTGGAGCCTGTTGGACGACCATCAGGTCACGGGTTGGTACACACCGGGCAGCAACAAGATTGAGCTTCAACAAGGCACTTTCGGCGGTACGCCACAGAATGACGTCACCAACACGGTTTTAGAACTCGACAGCCACACCAACACATGGGTGCAGCAGGATGTCGACATCACAGGTCTTGCCGAAAACGGTGATGCCACACTGTCACTGTCTTTTGATTACGCTAACCGTTACCGCGGTTCTGATACTTCTACCAGTCAGTTTGAAGTGAAAGTCTTCGACCAACAGGGCAATGTTATCTACTCCCAGTTTTTCGATAACACCCAAGCCAATGATCACTATGTGTCGTTTGCAGCTGACGTAATCATTCCACAGGGTATGGATTTCATCAGCATCCGCTTTGAAGGCAAAGGAAAGTCCGACACCTATGGTGCGCTGATTGACAATGTGTCTCTCAGACAAACACCAGACAGTGAGGGTGACGATGACATGCTGTTTGGCGGTGACGGTGACGACACCATTTGGGGCGAGCAGGGTGACGATTACATCGAAGGCAACGACGGTAATGATGACATCCGTGGCGGTACTGGGAATGACACCATTCACGGCGGCGCCGGCAACGATGTGCTCTACGGAAATGCGGGTAATGACATCATCTACGGTGGTGACGGAGATGACATCCTCAAAGGCGGTAGCGGCAGTGATGAGCTTTATGGTGGGGCAGGCAACGACATTCTGGAGTCTGGCTTCGATGAAGACTACATCCTTGATGGCGGCACAGGCTTGGATATCTATCGCGGCAGTGAGGGTGATGACATCCTGCTTTTCGATGCGGAAGATTTCTCAGACATCAACTTTATTAACGCCAACGATAATGTCTATCTGGGCGACCGTGGCTTTGATCAGCTGATTATTGAAGGTGATGCTAACGTTGATTTCACGGGTGTTTCTTATGGTGTTATTGATGGCGGCGAGAACCCCATCGCGCAGGTAGAAGCCGCGCTCGGTGATGCGGGCGATCAATCAGTCTCTATCAGTGCGTTTGCTATCCATGAGCAATCCGATCTTCCTCAGCCAACCACCTTTGTGGATCCAGGCGAATGGAATGGTTTTGTTGCTTATCTTGGAGAGGGCAATGATTCATTCAACCTGGAATCAGATGGCTGGGCTTACAACGCTGCTGGCACACCATCAGCCACACTTTCCGCTGAGATGATTTCCATTCTTGGACTGAGCGGCGCACAAGTCGGCGAGTTGCAGGCGTATGTATTTGACCATGCCGTACATGACACCATCACCATTTGGACAGATGCAGAAAGCGTCTATCAAGACGGTGTCAGCATCATCTAAATCGTGAGCAATCATGCAAACACTGAGCCCGGCAACCACCGGGCTTTATTATGCCCGTTGCTTTTCCTTCAATTGAGCAAGGGCAATGTCAAAGGTGTCCGCATCCATGTTTTCATCCAGCGCCCGACAAAGCAGGGCTTCCATTGTTTCCGGTGCCAGCCCGCCAATCGGTGGATCGGTATCCAGATTGGTTGGGAAGGCATAGCCATCTGCAGCGGCTGTGACGATGGCGGCTTTTTCAGACGATGACAGAGAACCGTTTTGCCAAATGGTACGGAGGGTTGGATAAACTTTGCGACAAATCGCCGCAGAGTCGACGGTTTCCATCGGCTTGGCGAAAGCTGAAGAGATTTGCAGTAGATTGGCACTGCGATGGAAATCTTCGGTGACGTTTGCACCAGCTGCATGAAATAAAGCAGGGTTAAAGAACACAGCGTCGCCCTTCTTCAAAGGCACCTGAATGTAGTGGGATTCGAAAAAGTCCTGGAAGGCTTTCTGGTGATAAGCGATATAGCCAAGTGGGTATTGTTGGGAAAAAGGCAGCAGCTTTGTTGGGCCACTTTCAAAAGGCATGTCAGTATGCGCCACTGCACCTTGCAACGTCAGCATCGCTGACATCTGCTGCGCATGTAACGGGTAACGAACCGTTTCTTCCGGTACCTGAAAACCAAGATGATAATCACGGTGCGAAACCTGCGCCTCACCACCGGGACGCACAATATTGACCTGTGCCGTGACCTGATAATGCGGCCCCAACCAGGCTTCACTGACTGAAGTCAGTAGCGGATTTTTGTAGTAATCAACAAAGGTTTCCGGGTCAGCTTCCGCACTTTTCTGGAACACATTCCAAATCCGACCGTTGGCTTGTGGACCTGTTTTACCAAAGTGGTCTCCTGCTCCAAATCCCTTCTCCGCTTCAAGGATCTTTTCAAACACCTTGCTCATTTCATCAATGATGGTGGTGTTGTCATAGAAACGTTTAATGGCAATCACGCCCGGACCATATTGCAGTGCATGAGCTATTTCGTCCTGAAAGGCTCCGACATTTGATCCCGCTGATCGCATGGCATCGCCATCAAAAATCACCACGTTATCAATGACGTCATCAGCCAAGGAATAATCGGCTTTGTTGGTGGATTGCGACGTACAGATCTTGCGAAAAACCTCAATGTCACAATTTGCTTTGCCGAAAAATGACAGTCGGGGAGGGGAGTGCAAATCCATAGCGTTACCTCTTTCGCTGAGTTGTGTCATTACGTTCTTTGTTTCACTATAGCGCGAATTATGAAATATAAATTTCACTTTGTTGAGAATTGAAAAATATGTTCTATTATTGGCAAGTGGATCTTCAACTATTACATGATCAGTCACGACAAGGAGCCGTTATGTCTGACTTGCTATCCAAACGCAGTCTTCCTGATGAAAAAGGGCGTTATCAGAACATTACTCCCACCTCTGCAGGCTGGAAATACGTGGGCTTTCAGGCTTACCAACTCGCGAAAAATCAAACGATTACCTTCAATGCCAGCAGTGACGAAGAGATCTGTCTTGTGCTGGTGGGCGGTAAGGCGAATGCTACTTTGGCAGGTGAATCACTGGGTGAAATTGGCGACCGTTCAGGGCCGTTTGAAAAGAAAAAGCCGTACTCGCTGTACGTCACTGCGGGAGACACTGCTGAACTGACTGCCACCACGGATGTTGAGCTTGCAGTGTGTCGCGCGCCGGGCAAAGGCACCTTTCCTTCTCGCCTTATCAGTCCTGAAGAAGTTGGCGCAGAAGCGAGAGGAAACGGCAATAACAAACGCTATGTACACAACATTCTCCCAGACAATGAGAACGCAGACAGCCTGCTGGTGGTGGAAGTCTATACTGACGAAGGCTGTACCAGCTCATACCCCAGCCACAAACATGACAGGGACGCACCGCCGGAAGAAACACACCTTGAGGAAACCTATTACCACAGACTGAACCCGTCTCAGGGTTTCTGCATTCAGCGGGTTTATACCGATGAGCGTGATCTGGATGAATGCATGGCTGTTTACGACGGCGATGTAGTTATGGTTCCCCGCGGCTATCACCCTGTGGCGACCATAGCGGGTTACGACAGCTATTACCTGAATGTCATGGCGGGACCAGTAAGAAAATGGTTGTTCACCTGGGAAGAAGACCATGCGTGGGTGAACAGTCCTGAATATGCCAACAAACACAACAATCAAAAATAGCAGTAGCAAAAGGAGAGGCCATGTTTAATATCGCGTTATTCGGCTGTGGGCGGATAGGGAAAGTCCACGCAGTGAATATAGACGCTCACCCGCTGACTCAAATCAAAGCGGTGATAGACCCTTATCATGAAGGCGCTGCCAAACTCGCAGATGCATATGATGCCGAGGTGATGACGACCGAAGAAGCTATGGCAGATCCGGATATTCATGCCGTGGTGATTTGTTCCGCGACAGATACCCATGCGGATTTGATTGAGCAAGCTGCGCGAGCGGGCAAAGCGATTTTCTGTGAAAAGCCGATAGACCTGAGCTTGGAGCGAGTCAGGGGGTGCCTGAATGTCGTGAATGAAAATAACGCCAAGTTACTCGTTGGCTTTAACCGTCGCTACGACCCTCAATTCCGCACTCTGAAAGATTTGTTTGAATCCGGCGCAATTGGTAAAGCCGAAACCTTGGTGATCACGTCTCGCGACCCGTCGCCACCACCAGCTGAATACGTGAAAGTATCCGGCGGCATTTTCCGCGACATGTCGATTCATGATTTGGACATGGCACGTTTCATCATGGGTGAAGATCCGGTTTCAGTATCAGCGCACGGCTCATGCTTGGTAGACCCAGCGATTGGTGAAGCTGGCGATATCGATAGTGCCGTTGTGGTCATGCATTTCGAATCCGGTGCAATGGCAACCATCATCAATAGCCGCCGTTCTGGTTATGGCTACGATCAACGTATCGAACTGCATGGCAGCAAAGGCATGCTGAAAGCAGGCAATGTTCGCGAGCATCAGGTTGAACATTGGGGCGACGAAAACTGTGCTGCAGCTAAGCCTCAGTACTTCTTCCTGGAAAGGTACAAAGAGGCTTACATTGCTGAATGGCAACACTTTGTTGATGTACTGGAAGGCAAAGCAGAGCCGCAATGTACTGGCGTGGATGGCGAATTGGCCCTTTACCTCGCGGAATGTGCGCTGGAATCGCTGGAAATGCACCAAACGGTGAAAGTGAATTAATCCCCCAAGAAATAAGAGGACGCAGTCTCATGATTGCGTCCTCTTTTTTTTGCGCGAAGCGCAATTAATATGTATAAATATACAGTATTAGTGTTCACACAAAATACGGGGAAAACATGGAACGTTGCAGCTGGGCGAATGTAAGCGAACTGGATCAGAAATATCACGACGAAGAGTGGGGTGTGCCTGTTCATGATGATCAGCAATTGTTTGAAATGCTGATTCTGGAAGGCGCGCAAGCAGGATTAAGCTGGACCACCATTCTCAAGAAACGTGAAGGTTACCGAGAAGCCTTTGATAAATTCCACATCGAAACCGTAGCAGCTTATGACGAAAAGAAAATCGCCGAGCTGTTGGAAAACCCAGCCATCGTCCGTAACAAACTCAAAGTGAATGGCACTGTGATTAACGCCAAGTTGGTGTTGGAAATCCAGAAAGAGTTTGGCAGTTTCAATGAGTACATCTGGCAGTTTGTGGGTGGGAAGCCCATCATCAATCACTGGGAAACCTTAGGGGATGTCCCAACTTCCACACCCGAATCTGATGCTATGAGTAAAGCGCTGAAAAAGAAAGGCTTTAAATTTGTAGGAACTACTATTTGCTACGCGTATATGCAAGCGACGGGCATGGTGAACGATCACCTGACAAGCTGTTTCCGCTATGGGGTGGATGTCTCTTCCTGAGTCCGTTTCAGCCGACGCTCTTCTTTACTTTGTTGCCAAGCAGCTTCTTGGGCTTGCTTGGCATGAGATATCTCAATCGCTTCTTTACCGTAAACCACGTCGGTTTGCATATGTTTATAGAGGAAATACCCCGCTAAAACCAAACCTATGAGACCATAGTAGGTCGCCGCGATATCTTGGTGGCGCTTTTCGTAAAATAAACACCCGGAAAGTACGACGCCCATCGGGTAAGCAATGATCATCAGAATGAAATAGTACAGGTAATTTGAGGCTGCCGGCGCTTCACCCATTCTCGGCTCCCTTTCCCAGTATTGATGTCAATACCAATCGTAGTAAATATCTGCTCATCCTAGCTTGTTAAAATGCTCGATAACTGCGTTGAAAAATTTGATTGTAGAATAACTACTTATCGAAATTT
>NZ_LASY01000009.1:0-29054 GCF_000973155.1 Grimontia sp. AD028
TCTTCAGGTCGTTTGGGTATGAAACCACGAGGGATAAAAGATGAAGAAGTTTGGATGGCTGTTGGTGGCCCTGCCTTTTAGTGTAATGGCAGGGGAAGTGGTCGATTACAGTTCTAATGGTATGGCCTTAGAGGGGTATTACGCGCCTGCTGAGGGCGACGTTAAAGGCTCAGTGATTTTAATCCATGACTGGGATGGACTGACTGGATATGAACAGAAGCGCGTCGATATGCTGTCTTCGATGGGCTACAACGCCTTTGCGGTTGACCTATATGGCAAAGGCAACCGTCCTGTTGATACCAATGCCAAGAAAGCGGAAACAGGAAAGCTTTATAAAGATCGGGAGAAAATGCGAACCTTGATTCTGGCGGGTTTAGATAAAGCTAGAGAAATGGGTGTAGAAGATGTGGTGGTTGCAGGTTATTGCTTTGGCGGCGCAGCAACGCTTGAGCTTGCGCGCTCTGGCAAAGGCAGTGGTATCAATGGTTATGCCACTTTCCACGGTGGACTGGCGACACCAAGCGACCAGAGCTATGCCAAAGACACGGCACCGATTTTCATCTCCCACGGCGGTGCAGACAGTGCAATTCCAATGAGTGATGTAGCGGATCTCTCTGAAGAGCTGGAAGCAGCGGGTATACCCTACCTGATTGAAGTCTATTCCGGTGCACCTCATGCTTTCACAGTGTTTGAGTCTCCTCGTTATCGTGAAGTGGCGGATAAGCGCTCTTGGGCCACCTTCACTGGCTTCCTGGAAGAAAATCTGTAGGGCCTCTCAAACAGCTGTCTCGGTGACTTTGCTCTCCGTTCCTTGATTCGTTACAGTGTTCGTAATGAATGGGGAACGGAGTGCCAATGTCTAATAACAAACCGAAAATTCTCGTTGTCTGTATGGGTAATATTTGTCGTTCGCCTACCGGAGAAGCAATACTCCGTGCCAAAGCCAAGGCGCGCGGTTTGGATGTTGAAATCGATTCGGCAGGCACCATCGGTTATCACTCAGGCGCTAAGCCTGATGAAAGAGCAAGGAAAGCCGGAGAAGGCAGAGGCTATGATTTCACTGGCATATACTCGCGTCAGGTTGAAGATGATGACTTTGAAAAGTTCGACATGATTCTGGCTTCTGACAAAGCGAACCTTGCTGACCTGCTGGACCGCTGCCCTGACCATCTTCGTGACAGAGTTTCTTTGTTTTTGAGCCATGGCAACTCATCGCTGGCTGAAATTCCAGACCCATACTATGGCGGCTCAAAAGGCTTTGAGCTGGTGTTGGATCTCATTGAAGAAGCCAGCGACAGTGTGCTTGATGAAGTGATGGCGAAATAAACCTCTGAGTCTTGCTGAAGTCCGCTGACAGCGGGCTTTTTTGTCTTTAACGGAACAATGTTCGCAGCAACCAGCAAATTCCTACCTTAGTGCTTGTTTAAATTTGATCGCTCTTATAAATTTAAGATCTATAGCTGATAGCTTTTTGTGAGGTAAGGGATTGAAACTTCAGCAGCTTAAATATCTAAAAGCGATAAAGGACAACAATTTAAACGTGTCCGCGGCCTCCCAGTCACTTTTTACGACCCAGCCAGGTGTAAGTAAACAGGTTGGATTACTGGAAAAAGAGCTGGGTGTGAGGATTTTTGAACGTCGTGGTAAGAACCTCAGCGGTATTACCCCGATCGGTGAACGAATCCTTGAGCAGGTTGAACGCATGCTGGCGCTGGAGCAAAAAATCAAAGCGTTGGCAAACGAGCATCTGGATCCGAGTGTAGGTACGCTGAATATCTATACCACGCATACCATTGCGCGTTATCTGCTGCCAAACAGTGTGTCCTACTTCACCAAGAAATACCCGAACATCAATTTCCACCTGCATCCAACACTGCCGTTGCAAACCAAAGGCGTGATAAGCAAAGGGCATTCTGACTTTTCCATCGTGGCCCACGATATTGGTGCAGACAACGATTTAATCCAGCTGCCAGCGTACCTCTGGACGATGGGACTGGTGGTGCCGGAAGATCATCCGCTGGCGGATGTCCGCAAGCCAACGCTCAAGCAATTGTCTGAATACCCGATTCTGAGTTACGAGCCGGGTTCAACTGGCCGTCAGGTTCAGGATGAAGCCTTCAGACGCGCGGGAATCAATCCGAACTACTTTATGACTGTAATGGATGCTGACGTGATTAAGCGTTATGTTCAGCTTGGTTTTGGTATCGGCATTATCTCTACCTTGGCAGCACGCGACATTGAAAACACCGGTCTGACTTATATCAACCTCGATCACCTGTTCGAGCCATGTAATGCATGGATTTGTTTCTCGAAAGACATCTTGCTGCAGAACTACATGTACGACTTCCTGATGTCGTTCTCGCCTCATCTGACCAAAACGCTGATGGAAAGTGTGTTGATGCAAAACAGCAGCGAGAAAGTCGACAAGCTATTTGAAGGTCTGGAGCTCCCCGTTTACTAACCTGAAAGAAGAGTGAAGAACGCCAGCGAATATGCTGGCGTTTTTACGTTCAATTGTCGGAGGTCTCCCCACTTTCCGGCGGTGGTGTCCGAATGACTCTGCCCTGATTGTTATTGAGTTCCGGATGATCCACCAACAGGTGCTTGCGGATCGCGGGAGGCTCAGGTTCATTTTCCGGATGGTTCTGATGGAAGATGGGGGTTTTCGGCCGATAGACATGATGCGGCCTACCATCTTCCAGCACACTGTCGGGAATGCGTTTACCAATGATGATTTCTATCGCTGTCATGGCATCATCCGTAGGGAGCGTCACGGTTTCCGATTCTTCAACCACCACTTCCTCGGCAGCGTGCAGTGCAAGTGGTGAAATCGCGATAACCGCACCGATCAAAAGGAACGTCGCCAGTTTCTTCATTGTTTGGGCTTCAATGTCTGACATATTTCCTCCTAAGCGGGCGTGCCGTCATTTCTGTCACGTGCAGCAACGAATCCATAGAAGATGTAGCCGAACATGGTGAGGATAGAGCCCCAGAACACAGCGGACTGACCACAGGCATACACGCCGTAAATACTGTAAATCACGGCGAAAGTCCCGATCGTAGCTGCCGTTTTATACTCTTTCTGGCTGACATTCTGCTTGCGGAGAATGACTTCGAGACCGGTCAGCGACAGTATGTATGGAACCATATTGATGAATACCGCGAGGTTAAGCAGCACATTGAACTGTTTGACCAAGTTTGGCGAAATCGTCATCACAGCCAACAACAACTCGAGACCCAGCATGATCAACATGCCTTTGATGGGCGCATTGTTTTTGTTTACTTCACCAAACACTTTCGGGAACAGACGAATGTCTGCTGCGGCTTTCGATACCTGCGCATTGGTAAACTGCCAGCCGAGCAAGGAACCAATACAGGCGATCACGGCCAGTGCGGTGATAATACTGCCCACAGTTTCGTTAAACATGTAGGTATAAACCAACCCGAAAGGCGCATCGGATTTAGCCAGTTCGGCATTCGGGATAATCCCCTGAATCACTGAAGTTGATGTGATGTAGACGATGGCGGTGAAGCTGGTGGCGAGCATACAGGCCAAAGGAACGTTCTTTTCGGGGTTTTCCACAGCCCCCGAATTGGCCCCGGCTGACTCTATCCCCAAAAAAGCCCAGAGGGTTAATGCTATGCCTGATGACACCGCGGTGATGGTGGTGTCCTGATGGGGATTCCACGCTTCAGCGAAAACATCAGGTTTGAACCAGAACCACCCGGCAACGGATAAGCCAACCACCGGAATGATGATGCCCCAGACCGTAATGGCTGAGATTTGCCCGGTGATTTTTGGCCCCCAGAAGTTGGCTACCATGGTGACAACCAAAATGGCGACCACAGCAATAAAGGTGTGAATCGGGGTAGTTTTAATCCAAGGGAAGAAGGGTACCAGATAACCAGCCGCTGACACGGCAATCGCCACCGCACTGATCACCAGACAGACATAATAGGTATACGAAGCAATAAAGAACGAGGACTTTCCGTGCGCTTCGTTGGCATAGGCAGACATCCCACCATCTTTGTTGCAGTACATGCCACACTTGGCAAACGCGTAAGCAATACACATGGCGCCTAACGCCGTCACAACCCAAGAAAGCAGCGAAATTGCCCCGGTTTGAGCCAAGCTTGCTGGCAGCATTATGATGCCCGATCCCATCATATTTACAGTCACTATGGTGGTTAATCCCACCAGTCCCATTTTATTTTGTTCTGACGCCATACTGATTCTCCACTGCATTATTTGGGCAAGAAATGCAGGTATTCAGCCTTGCTGCATACACGTTCGATTGACGATCTCCCGCCGCTGCATCGAAACAAGTGAAAAGGCTTTGCCTGTCGAATTGAAAGTAGAAGTGGAGAGGTGAGGTGTTTGGTTCTTTTACAAGACAAAAGCACAGTTCCTCCGAATGAAACTCATCACACGTATCTCTGTAAGCCAATAAAAATAGGGGATTGATAATGCGCCTTGTCGGCAATGCATCAACTTTCACTTTGGTTTTTTCTTCAAATTTGTCTTTTTTGCGACTTTGTCAACCATAGGGCTCTTCTATGGTGAATGGGACTCAAACAAAACACTTCTCCTCATTCAGTGTCGGAGCTGGCTATGAAAACCTACGGAAAGAAATTTAATGTTCTGATTTTGGAAGAAGCCCATAAAGAAGGTGTAGTGGGTAATGCGAT
Source organism: Grimontia sp. AD028 (assembly GCF_000973155.1). NCBI lineage: Bacteria > Pseudomonadati > Pseudomonadota > Gammaproteobacteria > Vibrionales > Vibrionaceae > Grimontia > Grimontia sp. AD028. The sequence goes on from NZ_LASY01000009.1 coordinate 4,690, forward strand.
TGAAAGGCTGATTGCAGAGCTGGAAAGCAGCGGCGCAAGAGTCATGGTAGCGACAAGCTTTGATGATTGTTATTCGGTGATTTTTTCGAATACGGCGCTTGATTGTCTGATGCTCACATCAGCCATGAGCGGGTCCCAAAGCGAAGAAAATGAGCGCTTTTATGTGCTGATAGAAAAGCTCAACCGTCGTCAGCAAAATGTCCCTGTGTTCCTGCTGGCAGAGCGTAAGAAAATCACCCTTCACGTCACCCGTGAAATGATGGAAAAAGTCGATGAGTTCGCGTGGATTCTGGAAGACACGCCAGACTTTATTGCCGGCCGCGCCGTCGCTGCGATGAACCGCTACCGTAAGCAGCTACTGCCACCACTGATGTCCGCATTGATGAGGTATGACGACATTCATGAGTATTCATGGGCAGCACCGGGCCACCAAGGTGGGGTAGGTTTTACCAAAACGCCAGCAGGGCAACGCTTTTACAATTACTACGGTGAGGGACTGTTCCGCACCGACATGGGGATCGAACGCGGCAGCTTAGGTTCATTGCTCGACCACACGGGCTATTTTGGTGACAGTGAGCGTTATGCGGCCAAGGTCTTTGGCGCTGACCAATCCTACTCGCTGGTGACGGGTACATCAGGCTCCAACCGTACCATTATGTCCGCCTGTATGAACGAGAATGATCTGGTGATTTGCGACCGCAACTGTCACAAGTCGATAGAGCAGGGACTGATGCTTTCCGGTGCGCGGCCAGTCTACCTGCTGCCAACGCGCAACCGCTATGGCATTATCGGCCCCATCTATCCTGACCAGCTCTCCAAGCAAGTGCTCGATCAGCGTGCGAAAGATTACTCACTCACCAAAGATTACGCTGACCAACGTGCCGTTTATGCTGTACTGACAAACTGTACCTACGACGGTCTTTGTTATAACGCTGAAAGGGCGCAGGACATTCTGGCCGAGAGCAGCGACCGTATTCATTTCGATGAAGCTTGGTACGGTTATGCACGCTTTAACCCTATCTACGAAAAACACTATGCGATGCGCGGCGAGCCAACCGAAGATCCGGATGCGCCAACCGTGTTTGCAACTCACTCTACCCACAAACTGCTGAATGCCTTGTCGCAAGCGTCTTGGCTGCATGTGAGAAACGGTAAAGGCGCTATTAGCTTTGAGCGCTTCAATCAGGCGTACATGATGCACGCGACCACTTCTCCGCTGTATGCGATTTGCGCATCGAACGATATTGCGGTGTCTCAGATGGCGGGTAACAGAGGTCATTCGTTGACGCTGGAAGTGATTCGCGAGGCGGTAGATTTCCGTCAGGCGATGGGGCGGCTGAATCGTGAATACACAGAAAATGGTGATTGGTTCTTCACGCCGTGGAATGCGGACACCGTCAAAGACCCACAAACTGGGGAAACTTACGCCTTCGAAGATGCGCCTGCAGACTTGCTATGCGAGAGTCAGGATGCTTGGGTGATGCACCCTGGCGACAACTGGCACGGCTTCAAAGATATGCCTGCAGACTGGTGTATGCTCGATCCAATCAAGGTCAGTATTCTCGCGCCGGGTATGGGTGATGATGGCAAACTGCTTGATAAAGGTGTGCCAGCCGCATTGGTCACACTCTACCTTGGACGCTTCGGTATCGTGCCAACCCGCACCACAGATTTTCAGGTGATGTTCCTTTTCTCCATGGGTATCACCAAAGGCAAGTGGGCAACGCTGGTCAATACGCTGATGGGTTTCAAACGTCACTACGACAACAACACGCCACTGGTGGATTCGCTGCCTGATTTGGCGTCAGATTTCCCTGATGTCTATGGCGAGATGGGGCTTAAGGATTTGGGCGATAAGATTTTCAGTTATCTGAAACAGCACAATCCGGGTGAAGTATTGAATGCGGCTTATGAAACCTTGCCAGAAGCTGTGATGACACCACGCGCCGCTTATCAGGCTATCGTCGCTGATAACGTTGAAATGGTACCTTCGCATCAACTCGTTGGGCGTGTTGCCGCCAATGCGGTTATACCATATCCACCGGGCATTCCGATGTTAATGTCCGGAGAGAGCTTCGGTGACGAGAACAGTCCGCAAATCAAATATCTCAAGAGCCTTGAAGTGTGGGATGAAGAATTCCCTGGCTTTGAAAAAGAAACCGAAGGGACAGAGATGCATGATGGTATCTATCATGTGATGTGTGTGAAATCGGTTTAAACGCCAAAGAAAAAGGGGAAGCTAATGGCTTCCCCTTACTTGTTTTGTTCTACCAAGTTCACTTGACGACGGTGAATTGCCCCATCATTCCCATATCCTCGTGCTCCAGAATATGGCAGTGGTACATGTATGGCCATTGCTCGGGAGCCTCATAATCGAACTTCAGCAGAATTTCGGCCTCACCATTTGGATAGATGGTGTCTTTCCAACCTTGGTCCTCTGGCGCTGGCGGGTTTCCGTTCATCGACAAAATCAAAAAAGACGTGCCGTGCATGTGGAAAGGATGCCTACCTGAATTGATTGTCCACTTTTCCAGCTGCCCTAACTTGGATTCATGGTTGATGACTTTCATATCCATCTTCTGACCGTTGATGGACATATCTTCCAGCTCAAAAACGCGCTCTACCTCTACGTCTTTTTCAAGGTACGGGGTAATGGTATTGAGTTGTTCGGGTAACCTTGATACCAGCGCCTCGAGCGAGCTATCAACCCGGAGTTCAAGAACAGATTGGCTTTCTGAAAAAGGAATGAGGGCAGCGTTAAATCCGTTGTAGTTCTGCGGTAGCAGCCTTGCCAGCACCCTCTGGTTTTCGACGGCTGACATATCTACGACGATGTCATTCCGTTCTCCAGGTGCCATTTTCAAAGATGTTAATTCTACCGGGGAGGCCAGCAAGCCGCCTTCTGTCGCTATTTTATAGAAAGGTTGGTCGCCTTCCAGATAGAACTCATACGAGCGGGCGTTGGAGCCGTTGAGTAAGCGTAATCTGACAAAAGATTGAGGTACCATCGTGTAGGGGTTGATGGTGCCATTGAGCACAAGTGTGCCTTCTCTCAGATCCTCAGGCATATCGTTAGCCGGGTATGGCGTCATCTTTCCATCAACAAAGTTTCTGTCCTGAATGACCAAAGGAATATCATCAACGCCGTAGGTGTTTGGTAGCCCCAAAGACAGTGAATGCTCATCCTCGATAAGATAAAAACCCGCCAGTCCAGAATGAACCTGCTTGGCAGTGGAGCCTTTAAGGTGTGGGTGATACCAGTTAGTGGAGGCCTGTTGCACGACAGGAATGGTTACGTTCCATGTGTCTCCGGGCAGGATTTTGTTTTGAGGACCGCCGTCAATCTTTCCTACAACGTGTAAGCCATGACCGTGAATATTCGTTGGTTCATCAAGATGGTTGGTAAACGCAATGGCTGTACTTTCGCCTTTGTACATTTTTATTGTTGGACCCAGATAGCCACCATTGTAGCCACTGGTTTTACTCTTAACCCCGGGATAAAACTCGTGCTCACCTTCTTTGATATCGATGACTATCGGGCCATTTTGAGTTCGGCTGTCAATGAGCGCCGGAATACTCAAGGGTGTTACTGCTGCCGTAGTCGGTGGAGAAGCGCGCAGAGCAGTGCTGGCAACAATAGCTGCAAAAATCAGTGCGGAGACCAATAGCATGACTAAGGCCACGCGTCGGCTGGCAAAACCTTTTTGGCGCTTATATACACCTTTCTTTTGTCTGAAGCAGGTCATCCTTTTCTCTAAATTACTGAAATATGTTTTGGTGGTGGATTATTTAATATCAGACTGCGTTCGTCCATTTAGAGCCTAGCTCAAAAGTGATACAAACAAGAAAAGACTACGGGTTGTCCAGATTTCCACGTCTTTAGGTATAAGAAATTGTAGATAATAGAAAAAAGGCCAGAGCAAAAAGCATCTGGCCTTTGGTTTTTTATGGGGGAAGTGAAGATTAGTGGCAGGCGATATGGATAAAAATCTGCGCACCGACTAAGAGGAAGTCGTCATCCACGTAATAAGGATTTGAGTGCAGGTAATTACAGATGCCTGCCTCTTTGTTACCACTACCGAGGAAGAACATCGCGCCTTTGCGATCTTCTGCTGCATTCACCATCAGGCTGAAATCTTCAGAACCTGTCATTGGGTTGCCGTTAGGATCCAGACGGTCAGCAGGCACGATAGCGCGCGCTGCATCCACCACGCGCTGGTAAGCGTCTGGGTGGTTGATGACTGCTGGGTAGCCTTCGCAAACCATGGTGGTTTTGAAGCCACGGATTTCACTTTCTTTTACGAAAGTTTCAAAGCTGTCTTTCAGGATCTGATCAGTGTCGGCGTCCATTGCGCGGATGGTGCCGCGAGCCTGCGCGTAGTCAGGCACAGCGTTAGGAATGCTGCCGCCGTTGAACATACCACAACCGAATACAGCAGGGCTGAACGGGTTAGTGCGCTTGGCGACGATGTAGTCCATGTCCATGATGATACGGCTGGCTTCGCGAATCGCATCCAGACCTTTCTGTGGGGTTGAACCGTGAGCAGAAACGCCATGAACGTCCAAAGTCCACGCAGATCCATAAGAAGACATGATGCCGTTGTTGATTTTCACGAAGCCGTATTCCAGAGCCGCGTCATTGTGCAGTGCATACACTTCCGCGACGCCTTCCATACAACCCAGCTCAACCATTTTGCTTGCGCCCGGTACACGCATGTCTTCTTCCGCCATTTGGAAGATGAAGCGCACGTTGTGTTTCAGCTCGCCCTGATTTTCGGCCAGGTATTTCGCTGTAGTAAGGATGATCGCCATATGGGTATCGTGACCACAGTTGTGTGAGCGGCCTTCATGCGTCGAACGGTATTCGTTGTCCGTCATGTCGTCCATTTCCAGTGCGTCCATGTCCGCACGGAAGCCAACACGTTTCCACTCAGGGTTCACGGTTAGATCAGCGATGAAGCCAGTGAAACCTTCGTAAGTGGTCAGGCTGTAACCCATCTCAGTCATCAGTGCCTGGCAGTAAGCCGTGGTTTTGAATTCTTCACCGGAGATCTCAGGGATCTGGTGCAGGTCACGACGTGTGTTGATGCTGAACTCATGCAGGCCAAGCAGCTTGCTGTCCAGATTGAAGTTTGAGTACTTAGCCGACATTTAGATAATCCCTTTCATTTGGAAGCCGATTTGTGCAATCACAGACGCGCCGAAGAAACAGCTGGTCGCCACAATCAGGAAGATAACGATAACTTTCCAAGACATCTTTTTCAGCTCTTCCATCTGTCCGCCAACAGACAGACCTGCAAATGCCAGTAGCGGCACACACACAGACAGGAACTGGATCTTACCCACTGATTCCAGGAAGTAAGTGCGAACCGGCGTCTCAGGCAGACAAATCAGAATACCGATAATGGTCGCGTAGGCGAACGTTGGAAGTGAAGAAGGAATGAACTTCTTCGCAACCAGAGAGAGGAACACAATCACAGACATGGCAATGAAGCTGTGTACCATCTCTGTTGGCGCAGTGCCGTTGGTCAGAAATTGGGTAAAGCCAGCCAGTACAATCGCAAGCGAGACCAGCTTCATGTCATTCATAATCACTTTCATGGCTTATTTACCTTTATTGCAAATTTTGTACATCAGCTCAGCCAATGGCAGGCCAAGGAAAGTCAGCGACAGTGCGCCCAGAACAGATGACAGTAGGTTAGATGCTGCAGCAATACTCAGCACTTGTTGTGCGAGCGCAGGCTCGAGACCTGATACCAGTGCGCCTGATGCTGCGCTCAGCATTGAGCCAGAACCTACGCCTGAACCTGCAGCCAGTGCCAGTGGGTGAAGACCCGTCAACGGCGCGATACTGCCCAGTACAGAGAACCACAGGGTGCCGATAACAGAACCACACAGGTAGATAGCCAGTACACCAACGTACTCTGGACTGCCTGTGCCAAATTTACCCTGGATAACTGCGATAGAAGGCTCGCGGCTGATCGATGAACATGCGCCGATTGCTTTGCGGTCGAACTTGAATTTCACCGCCAAAGGAATGGCAATCAGGATTGGAAGCAGGTTACCCAGCTCTTGGAACAGCAGTGGAACACCAGCATCGATGATCATGTCCAGATTAGGGATAATCATGCCCGCGTATTGGGTACCCAGCACCAGCAGACAGTAACCCACCATCTTGCCGCAGAAACCTTCTTCTTTCTCGGTGAAGACTTTGCCCCACGCTTTGATCTTGGACTTGGTCCAGTTTACTGACAGTGCCATACCGAACATCACGGCAAACAGCATTGGCAGGATAGAAATAGTGGCAAATCCCAGATCAATCTTCTTGGTACCGATAACAAACTGGGATAGGAAAATCAGTGCGGAAACTGCGATGACACTGGTCATGATGACGCGTGCCTGACCGCTTTTGTTTTCTTCTGTGCTCATAGTTATTCAACAGTAAAAGTGGAAATCGCCGCTGATTATAGGGACGGATGAAAAGCGAAACGTGAACAAGATCAACGGTCGGTATCGGGATCTAGATGAAAACTAAATATGATATTCCCTTACGGAATTAGTGGTTATAAGCCGGTAAAATGCACTTAGGTTTGGTGTTGCAACTGTTGGTTTTCAGTGTCATTCGGTAACCGGATTAACCGTCCGGCTCAGCTTGGATAACAAGAGTGGCGCGCCCTAGAAAAAAGAAAACCCGGCGCGAGGGCCGGGTTTGAGTTCGTCAATATTGATTACAACAAAGGCGCGCAGTTACAGTTGCTGTTTGAGGCACTTTGCTTGCTTTCTTTCTGAGGCTGATACCATTCCTCAAGGCCATCTTGCAGTTGCTTAGCAGCTTGAGCAGGGCTCATTTGGCCTGTCATCACACCCACGCTGGTTTCCCAAATCTCAAGCTCGAAGTTTGGCTCTCCACGGGAAAGTACTTGCGCCGAGTTACGGATGGTCGAATCACACTGGTCGCGCCAGGAGATCATTTCCTGAGCGATTGGGTCTTTCACATCAAAGAAGTGGTTCGACAGCGAGAAGAAGCCAGAGATTTCGTTGGTTAGAAGCTCTGCGAACTCTGCGGTGGTCATCCATTTCAGGAAGGCCTCCGCAGCTTCTGGGTTTTTAGACTTGGAGTAGATGCCCATACCAAGGTCTGTGTGGTCGCTGAAATAACAAGCATCACCACGTTTTTCAACCGGTGGCGGGAACACGCCCATGTTTACTTTTCCACGGAAGGTGCCGATATCCCAAGAACCTGCCGGGTAAACCGCCGCTTTGCCGTCAGCAAACATTTTGATCGCGTCGTTATAGCCGCGCTGATCAAAGTCATCGCCCATGTAGCTTGCCCACTTACCGAGTTCGCGGAAGGTATCGCGGTAAGGTTTGCTGTCAACGCGCTCTTTACCTGTCAGCAGGCCGTCGCGGCCATCTTCACCTTTCCAGTAGGTTGGACCAATGTTCTGGAAGCCCATCGTTGCAGCTTCCCATTTGTCCTTGGTGCCCATTGCCAGTGGCAGGTAACCCGCACGCTTGGCTTTTTCCAGCGCCCAGTAGAAATCAGCTTTCGTCACTGGTTCATTCACGCCGACTTCTTTAAAGATGTCTTTGTTGTAAAAGAAACCATGAATAACAGATGCCATTGGCAAACAGAACGTCTGTGCGCCAGAGTCCGTCTGCCAAGGTGCCAGAGCGAAACTCGGGAAGTTCTCCATGCCTTCCATTTCAGTCACTTCTTTCAACAGACCGCGTTCGAAAAGACCCAGCGAGCCATCAAAAGGGCGGCAGGCAATCAGGTCACCTGCGGATTCACTTTTAAAGCGTGCTTCCATGTCACCGTTCCACTTGGAAGCATCCAGATCAGGTGGTGAGCGGTATTCCACTTTAATGTTTGGATAGTGCTTGTTGAACGCAGGGATGATTTTCTCGTTCCACACTGCGTCGTCACTGCGCCATGAATCAATCACCAGCGTGGTTTGTGCATTCGCCAGCGTTGAAGCGGCAAAGGTCAGTGCTGCGATAGGCAGCAGGGCTAATTTCTTCATTCTCTGCTCCTTAAACGCGGAAGTTTGCAATCAGGTTTTGCTGGTCTTGTGCCAGGTCCGCCAGTGCTTCACTGCTCGAAGCTGATGCGCGTGCATCTTTCTCTGCTTCGTAGGCGACGTGCGCGATACCGTTGATGTGTTCTGCGACATCATGGCTCACCTTGATCTGCTCTTCGGTGGCTTGAGCAACATGCACTGCCATCTCATGGATAGACTTCATGCGTGACACGATGTCTTGCAGGGTTTCGTCCGTCAGGCGCGTCTGGGTCAGACACTCTTCCATTTGCTTCTGACTGCTGCTCATGGTTTCCGCCATGCGTGACGCATTACCTTGCAGGTTGTTGATCATCAGCTGGATTTCTTCCGTCGACTGCTGGGTGCGAGTCGCTAGGGCGCGCACTTCGTCTGCGACAACGGCAAAGCCACGGCCATGAGAGCCTGCACGTGCTGCTTCAATCGCTGCGTTGAGTGCCAGCAGGTTGGTTTGCTCTGCGATGTCCTGAATCACGTGCAGGATTGAGCCGATGTTGTTGGAGTACTGGTTCAACTGTTGAGTATTGTTCACGGCTTCTTCAATGTTGCCAGAGAGCTGTTCGGTCAGCTGACGGCTACGTGAAACCTGAGAACGACCGCTGTTCGCGGCATCGTTAGTGCTTTCTACTTCCGATACGGTCAGCTCGGTAGAGCGGGAGATTTCCTTGGCGCTCACTTCCATCTCAGAAATAGCCGCAGCAACCTGATCGGTACGGGATTTCTGGTCTTCCACGCGTGACATGGCACTTTCGCTAACATTCGCTGCGCGGCTCGCTTCATCCAGCAGGTGCTGTGCGCCGTCCCCGAATTTTGCCAGCGTTTGTGACATGGTGTTCGCCAGTTCATCTATTGAACGGCTCAGCTCACCAAACTCATCCTGTGCGTTGTAATTTGCACGGGTGCGCATGTCGCCGTCGGTCATTTTGTCCAGCACGTTTCGGATCAGTGCCAGTGGTTTCTGAATACTACGCGTGGTGCTGACACCAACCCAAAGACTGACAACTGCGGCAATAGAGGTCATCAGGAATACATAGAAAAACGCTTCGCTCACCGCGGATTCTGCATCTTCACGACTGCTGGTCGCCAGTTGCTGTGCATACTGAGCGTAACCTTCAAGCTGGCCTTGAATATCATCCATCAAACGGTTTGTGCGTTGGTTCTCTTGCTGTAGACGCGCGTTGATTTGTTGTTGTTGGCTCAAGACATCAATCAGACCCTTGTCTCCCAATGTTAGGGATTCAACTTTCTTCAGATTGCGTGAGTAACGGGCTTTAACATCATCTTCTACGTTAATCAGCTCAAGGCGTTTGAACGCGATTTCGATGTCCTTTGCCATGGTGGCACGAAGCTTATCAAGGTTGGTGTCTTGATCAGCTCGGCGCAGCATTTTCAGGTCACGGGCAATACCACTGGTAATGAGTTCTGCGCGGTTGTGCAGTGAGCGCTTCACAGAAGCTTTTTGCAAAAGAAGGTTAGCAGCCCACTGGTAGGTATCCTCTAGACGCAGGAATTTAAGGTCCAACGCTTCTCGTTCAGCGATCAGCTGGTTGGATTGCTTCTGCAGTTCAATCAATACTTTTGCTTGCTCAAAGTAGCCATTTGACGCTTGAGCGATCGCATTGAGTTGCTGACGTTCAGCGTCAGTTGGGCGGCCCTGTTGAGCAGTATTGAGCGTGTCGAAGAAGCGGCGTTTTTGCTCTTCGAACGTTTGGTCTATCTGACTTGCTTCAGATGGGTCGTTATGAAACGTTCTGACCAGCAGATTAGTGTGCATCAACTGAGTGATCAGGTTTCCGGATGCGACCACCATTGGAGTGGATTGGTCGGTGATTTGTTCAACTTTGCCCTGTAGGGTCTTGGCGTTGAACAGGCTAACGCTGCTAAGTAATGCCATTAATGCGAACATTAAGACAAAACCTGCAACTGTTCTCTGTACGACGGACAACTTCATTGTTCTCTCACTCTACGACAGTCTGGCGATGGGGATTCAAACACTGCGCGGCATAGCACGGCAGCCTTGAGTCACAACGGCTTCCAAATTTTTGCCTCTAAATAAAGGCTTAGGAGAAACCAAAAAAAGGCCGAGGATTGTGACATCAAACATTCATATCGGCACACCGTACGTTGTTCTTTAATGAAAAAATGCTATCTGACGCACAAATAATTCGCGGATTAAAATAAATGTTGAACAAGTGTATCGAAAGTGATTCTTATATGTATGGATTATTGGCTATTCAGTCTGAAGGAGTATGGGTTTGCGGTGACGAGTGACAGGCACAAAAAAAGCCCCTTGTACGGGGCTTTTTAATAAGAAAGGGGGTTAATGTGTTACCACTTTTTCTTAGGCGCAAACAGTTCGTCCAACTCGTCGCCTTCTTTTTCTTTTGGTTGTTGGGCAGCAGTGGTTTTATTCAGCGCGGAATTGACATCTTCCAGCATGGCGGAGAGGCTTTCTTTCGCTGATTGACAGTAAGGGTCATTCTTAGCGCTCACCACATCCAACGCCTTTTTCAGCAACTGTTGGGCAGTACCCATCTGGCCTTTGATCTTCGCATCGTTTACACGTTTCAACACATTCTCGATGTTGATCTTCATTTGCATCTGCTCGAGGCGCGAGTTCTCTGCCACGAACGCTTGTGTTTGCATGCGACCTTTGGTGTGCTCAGCTTTGATGACTGCGCGCAGACGTTTGACCAATTTCAGCATTGAAATGGCTTCGCGATCGCTGTCTGGTACACGGAAAGAAGTAGACTCTTTGTTTTGATAAGCCTGTTTGATTTGGTTAATTTGCTGCTGCACATCTGCGATGCGTTGAGGTAGGGAACGATCGCTCTTGTCTATCTCATGCATGGTTTTAAGGGCGTCGAGAATTTTCTGGTTTAAACAAACCAGTAGGGTTCCGCTATAAGGCAGGTTATGTGCGTTACCGATCAGCTCTTCAGTGGCATCAATAACTGCAATATATTTAGCCATTTCTTGGCGCTTTGATGACTCTACGCGCTGGCGCTGTTGGGCCATGATGTTGTAGCCAACAATAAGACCAAGCAAAATGACGCAGAGGCCAACAATTAAGGCGATATTCATAAGTGAGCGTCGATAATCCCAGTTAAAACGATGACTGCCTAAGATACACGATCTGCAGATAGGGTCATAGTTTGTTAGTACTATTTTCGATCTTAGCTAAATTCTGACGTAGCGTAACCCTTTTCTCCAACTTACTGCGTTTGAACGCACGTTTATTCACAGCGCTATCATTAAGTTATTTCCCACATTCCTTGTTTATAAAGCCTGAACGGGACAAGGTATTTTGGGCGCTGGATAAAGGTTACGTGCTATAAGGCTACGCCTCCGCTAATTTTAGCGCTATAACAGCATTAGTCCCATTTATTGCTTGCTGCAACATTATGAAATTACAACAACTAAAATATATCGTCGAAGTGGTTAACCACGACCTCAATGTTTCTTCTACCGCAGAAAGCCTCTATACCTCCCAACCCGGCATCAGCAAGCAAATTCGTTCGCTAGAGGATGAGCTGGGTGTGCAAATTTTTGGTCGCAGCGGGAAACACCTGACCAAATTGACGCCTGCAGGCAGCCAGATTGTCGAGATTGCGCGGGATATACTCTCCCGTGTCGACAGCATTAAATCGGTGGCGCAGGAATACACCAATCCAGAGCGTGGCCAACTGAATATTGCAACAACCCATACACAGGCAAGATATGCCTTGCCCGACGTGATTTCACGATTCGTGAAGCGTTATCCGAAAGTGTCCCTACACATGCATCAAGGTGCGCCGAGTCAAATTGCGGATTTTGTTTTAAAAGGCGCTTCCGACTTTGCCATTGCGACGGAGGCATCACACCTTTATGAAGATCTATTGATGCTGCCTTGTTATCACTGGACGCGTTCATTGATCGTTCGTAAGGATCACCCGTTAGCACAGCGTTCTTCCATCACCATTTACGATATTGCTCAGTACCCGTTGGTGACTTATGTGTTCGGTTTTACCGGTCGCTCCAGCCTGGACACTGCGTTTAATAAAGCCAAACTTAAGCCGAATATTGTGTTTACCGCCACCGATGCGGATGTGATCAAAACTTATGTACGTTTGGGGGTAGGTATTGGCGTGATGGCGCGTATGGCGTACGACAATGAATTAGATAGGGATTTGGTGGCGATTGATGCCAGCCATATTTTTGATGCCAGCACGACACGTATTGGGTTTAGAAGGGGCACTGTCCTTCGTAGCTATATGTATGACTTTATAGAAAGTTTCGCGCCACACCTGACACGGGAAACCATTGAAAAAGTGATGCAGATGAAAGACCCCAACGAAGTCGAGCGGTTCTTCGACCAGTTTGACTTACCGGTGCGTTAGCCAGCTCTGCATCTTCAGCTTGTTTAGGTATATACTTCGCCTGTTTTTCCGGTGATCCCGCATTGCGGGTGGAGTACTTTCTTGTCGCTATCTTTCAATGTTCTCGCCGAACGTTTTACTCAGTTGGATCGTTTGCTCTCTTCGTATACCTCGTTTTGGCAAGGCGTACCATTTGACTGTCTCGATTTGCCATGGCGTGAGAGCCACCCAGAACTTTGCGAATGGTTAGATACACAATCTCTCGATGAACTGGAAAGCTGGAAAGCAGACCCCGCAGCGTTGTCCAAGGTGCTTAGCAAGTGGCTTCCAGATGCAGAAACGTTGGTTGGGTTATCGGCAGTAGCGACTCCGAAATCCAATGATGTTCCCTGTGATGCCCATTGGTCGACTGGCGTTCCCGGTCGTAAATGGTCGCAAATCAGCACATTTACCTCGGCTGTAATTGGTGGAGAGGGGGAGCGTTGGCTGGAATGGTGCGCGGGGAAAGGATATCTCGGACGTATTCTCGCGGTGACGAAAAACGCCAAGGTTACCAGTCTGGAATGGCAACAGGCGCTTTGTGAAGATGGTCAGGCATATGCCGACAAACATAAGTTGCCGATGCAGTTTGTTCAAGGCGATGCCTTTGCAAAAGAAAGCCGACAATTGGTCGAAAGCTGTGATCATGCGGTGGCGTTGCACGCCTGCGGCGATTTGCATGTGACACTGTTACGTCACGCAGTGGAAGCTAAACCAACTTCAGTGTCGGTTTCACCGTGTTGCTACCACCTCATCCAGAGCAAGCAGTATCAACCGTTGTCTTCGTTAGCAAAAGCATCCGAATTGTCGCTCAGCAAACATGACTTAAAGCTTCCCTTGCAGGAAACCGTGACGGCTGGGCAAACCGTGAGGAACAAACGTTTTATCGAAGTCAGCTTTCGATTGGGCTTTGATGCTCTGCAGAGACGCCTATCTAAAACTGAGAAGTATCTTCCGGTTCCTAATGTACAAAAGTCTTTGTTAAATGAAGGGTTTGAGGCATTCTGCTGTTGGGCCGCTGAACAAAAAGGCATCACTTTACCAAAAGATGTCCAGTTTGATGATTTCCTAAAAATCGGAGAAAGCCGGTTCCACACTGTAGAGAAAATGGAGACCGTTCGGACGCTGTTCCGCCGTCCACTCGAAATATGGTTGGTTCTCGACCGAGCCCTTTATATGACGGAAAACGGGTACCACACTGATATCTCGACATTTTGCTCTCGGGAACTGACACCGAGGAATTTGCTGATTCATGCCATAAGGAAAAAATAAATGGCACTGAGCGCGGAAGAGCTCGTCTTAATTGTGCTGGCATTAAGTGCCGGCGCTTTTGTTCAGAGCCTGATTGGTTTTGGGCTTGCCATTGTCTCCGCCCCCATTCTCATGTTTATCGACCCTTCGTTGGTTCCAGCCGCCGTCACATTGGTGACCTTGGGGTTGGCGATAGTGAATACTTGGCAATATCGCAGCCAGCTATCACTCAAAGGGATTGGCTGGGCGTTCGTTGGGCGTATCCCCGGTACCTTTGTTGCTTCAGCTTTGCTTTTTTATCTCTCCGTAAACGCACTTGAGCTCCTGATGGGGATTGCAGTTCTCATCGCGGTTGTGGCCAGTATCTTCAAATTTGCGGTAGAACCGAACAATAGGAATATGTTCTGGGCAGGGTTTGCTGCAGCCATCATGGGAACGACAACCGGGATTGGCGGGCCACCCATGGCCTTGGTGCTTCAGAAGCTGGATGTCGTCAGACTCAGGGCAACGCTCGCAGGTTATTTCATTTTCAGCTGTGCGATTTCATTAGGCGCACAAGCGCTGGCTGGATACTTCACCTTGTGGCATTTGAAAGTCAGCCTGATTTCCCTGCCATTCGTTTTATTATCTTCGGTGTTGGCACTCCGCCTTGCGCCTTTTGTCAGGGCTGAGTGGGTGAGATATGGGCTGCTGATCTTATGTGGTTTTGCCGGTATAGCACTTCTGAGCAAGGGGCTTGCTTAGTCGATTGAAACCAGCGGCGCTTCGTCGGTTTCACTGATGCAAAAAAGCCAGCGATTAATCGCTGGCTCTTTTTATCGCTCGAAGGCCTTTTAGAACTTCAGGCTGACCTGCATACCAATAAACTGGCTGTCATATGGAGCACCGGCATCTGCTGCATAACGCGCTGCATCCTGGTTGTTAAACCAAGGGTCGTAGTTCATGCGCACTTCGGTATCGCCCTGCCACAAGTTGGTTACCCAACCGTGAATATGACCCACAGGGTTTAGCAGGAACAGGCTGACGCCACCCAAGGTGTCTGAGCCCAGCACTTCACCACCGTCTGCGACGATGTTTTGCTCGGTCAGGTACATCCATTCACCCACTGCGGCACCGAACAGTGGTGTCACGATGATGTCCTGAATGGATGGCACTTCCGCGAAAGCTTCAACACCATACTCCCAGAAGAAGGTCGACATAGTGAACGAGTAGAGGAAAGACTCGAATTCAGTGAAACCAGAGTGACGGGCTGCAGTGTAGTAAACACCGCCAAAATACGGGTGCATCACATAGTTCAGATAATGGTCGTCTTTATCCCAAACTGGGCCAGCAGAGACGTTGTCCCACCATTTTTTACCGAGGTTGGAAAAGTCGCGGTCTTCCGGTGTCCAGTTGGTCACGCTCTCCGGCAGGAAAGTCATCAGGCCAACGGTGGCCACACTCAATCCTAAAATGGTGTAAGTTTGGCCCATCAGGTAGTCCCAGTCTTTACCTGAAGAGGTTGACAGGTAACGAGGTAAACCTTGTGAACGGTACTCATTGACATCGAAAGCATAGCCAGTATCCACAGGCTGAGCATTGTCTAACGCGGGCAGCGAATAGGCGCTGGCCGTGTTGTAGTGATATGCCTGCTGTTCGAAGTTGATAGTGGACGCATCGAAAGCGGAAACAGAATGAGTTACAAATAAAGCGGCCGCGGCGATAGTAGAGCGAAAACGCACGTAGGATCTCCCACACAAACAAAATGCCAAACCTCATCACATCGTCAAGAGTGGGGGGCTTGGCATGAAAAAAAGTCGAATTTAATGACGCTGAGTCATTCGGCACTATTCGGTACGTCCTTTAAGAAGAATGCCGAGACAATTGGTTACTACCCGATACCGTGTGCTAATTGTGAGGCAATCACGGAAAGGCCGCCAATCATAGCAATGGAAAGGGCTACTTTTCCACCGAAAACTTGATATTGGTCGCGATTTAAACCTAAACGGCGTACTTTCTGAGCCATCAAAACGGGAAGCACAACTGCCAGAATCACCAAAGCTATTGACGCAAAACCCAGCGCGGTAATGAATCCTTGCGGATAGAACAAAGCGACTAGCATGGGTGGAAGAAAAGTCACTAAACCAGTCTGAAACCGGCCTTTTACCGAAGCTGGGCGCTTTAGCATGTCAGCGATGAAGTCGAAAAGCCCCAGACTGACACCAAGAAACGACGTTGCCAGTGCCAAATCAGCAAACAGTGAGATTGCATTGGCTATGCGAGCCGAATCTACTGCAACACTAATGGATTGAATAAACATCCCCAAGTTTGTGTTTTCAGCAAGCGTAGACGCACCCAACACGCCAAAACTCGCAGCTTGCCAGAGCACGTAAATAACCAGTGGCAGGGCGGAGCCAATCAGCATCACTTTTCTTAATACGTGAATATTGAGCCCGGTGTAAGCAACCACTGACGGAATACTGCCGTGAAAGCCAAATGAGGTGAACATGACAGGAATCGCTGCAATCAATAGCCCTTCCTGCAGTGGCAAGGAAACCAGATTTTGCCCTTCTCCCAAGGGAAGCAGTAATGCAAGGGAGAGCCCAAGAAGCACGACTTTCAGCAGAAACAACCCTCGGTTAATGACATCAACTTTTTGAGTGCCCAACATCACCACGGTTGCCACCAGAGCGGTAAACAGAATGATACCTGCGCTCGGTGGTATCGATTCCGTCGCTGCTAATGCGGTCAGTTTATGGTGGAACTGGCCTCCGCCACCTGCAATGTAGGCAGCACAAAGCGCATACAACAGAAACAGAGTGGCAGCGCTCGCCACCCATTGGCCCTTTTTCCCGAGAAACTGTCTGGCGAGACTGTTTAAGGTCGCGTTAGCAGGTGCATGTTGGTGAACCTCAAGCATCAGTAAAGCGGTATAGCTCATGAGCATCCACATCGCGATCATCAGAATCAGCGAATGAGTAAATCCCAACCCTGCTGATGCAAGGGGAAGGGCTAACATACCTGCACCAATCGTGGTGCCAGCGATGATCAAAGTGCTTCCTAAAACTTTATTGCGCATAATCGACTTCTTGTAATGATATGTTTACATTTTAAGTGTTGTATAGGGTGAATGCTGCTGTAACCCAGCCAGAATATAGAGTTCTGTTTTGCTGTAAAGTTATATGTAAGTATATAAGTACGATTGGTGTAATTTTTTATTTACGATTGTGCTGGGGTATATCTTGCTGTGAAAGTAGGTTGAATTTGAATCGCATCAGGTGAGTATTTTTTGTGCTTGAACGGGCTTCCTGATAACGTTTGAGTATTAATACAGTCTGAACAAGGAGATATCGGTGGAACACAGCAAACTTCGAGTTGCAATGCTCAGCACTGGTGAGGAAGTGCTTCACGGAGACATCACCGATACCAATGCAGCCTGGTTGTCGAGACGCTGCTTTGAAGAAGGGTTCGCCATGCACCGTCGTGTGACGGTGGGGGATGCTCTGGATGACATCGCTATTGAGCTGGTTAGATGCAGTCAGGTGTCAGATGTGGTGATCGTCAATGGTGGTCTTGGGCCAACCACGGATGATTTGACCACAGAAGCCATGGCAATGGCGATGGATGTCGATCTGGAACTCAACAGTCATTGGTTGTCGGAGCTTAAAAGCCGTTTTGAAAAGAACGGTAAGACGATGCCAAAAAGTAACATCAAACAGGCGATGCTGCCGGAAGGCAGTGAACTGGTGGACAACCCGGTTGGTAGCGCTTGTGGCTTCGCCGCCAAACTCAATGACTGTTTGTTCTTCTTCACGCCAGGCGTGCCAAGTGAATTTAAGCAGATGTTCGACAATGAAATCCTACCAAGGCTCCAAGAACGCTTTCCAAATACTTATCGCCGGGAAATTAACCGTTTCTACACGTTTGGATTTTCAGAATCTCTTCTGAATGACAAATTTGAGTCTTTAGCGTTGCCAGAAGGTTTCGAGCTGGGATACCGCTCTTCCTTGCCTTTTATCGAGGTGAAAGTGTTCTCCCCTCGCCAACATTCTGAAATCTCGCTGGTGGCGGATGGTATAAGGAACGTTCTTGGCGATTTGATGGTGGGGGATAACCTCCCCATGTTGGAATCGGTCGGCGTATTGCTTGAAGAGTCGGGCCTCAAGCTAGCGGTTGCCGAGAAATTTTCCGGTGGTTATCTCACCAATTGGCTGAACCAAGATGACGATACGCGCCAGGCACTTGTCCAGTCTTGGGTGTTGAGTGAATCTACACTGACTGCAGATGGGGATTACAATCCGCTGGCCGCAGTGCTCGCCATGGCAGCTGCTTCCCGCGATAATGCAGGTGCCAATATTGGTCTTGCCTGCGGAAATCTCGAAGCGGGTAGAGTGGCGCTTGGTTTGTCGTCTCAGGAAGGTGATTGGGGAGTGATTGTGAAGCCGCGTCGCAACCAGACACCGGAGAACTTTCGGATTTACTGCAGTACCATGTTGCTCGACCTACTTAGACGTTATCTAACCGGCCAAAACATGTTCCCGGAGATTGCCTCACTGGTGACGTTGGAGTCGCTTCATATTCCCGTCGAGGAAGTAGAAGACCCTGAGTAATGAAAGAATGGCCTGATAATCAGGCCATTTTTCTTCATACATTTCAACGCTATCGGTAGATGTTTAGATTGAGGGCTTTTGCCACTTCCGCAATCATCCTCTGCCCACGCACACTGTTGCCGGATTCATCCAAGGGTGGAGAAAATGCCGCGATGCCACATTTCCCCGGAGCGACCGCAAGCAATCCGCCACCAACGCCACTTTTGCCAGGAAGACCCACTTCAAACGCCCAGTCACCGGAGTAGTCATACAAACCTTCCATGGTCATCTCTGCGAGTAAAGGAGCCACATTGTCTCGAGACATAATCTGATAGCCAGACATAGGGTTGACGCCTTTGTTTGCAAATGTGGCGGCCAGCACAGCCAGATCTTTACACGTCACGAGTGTGGAGCATTGTCTGGTGTAAACCTCGCAAGCTTCCATTGGGTCGCAGAAACAGTTCCCTGCGGCATAAAGCAGCCATGCAATACCACGGTTATGGAAGTTTGTTGTCTGCTCCGACTGGTTGATTTCCTCTGACAGTGTCACGTTTCCTGCGGTGATTCGTCGCTGCATGTCCAAAATGCGTTGCCACCTTTGTTCTGGATTATCTGCTTTCAGCAGGCTGACACTGGCCATTGCGCCCGCATTGACTAACGGAGAGAGAGGCTTGTCCTGATGTTCACATAAAGCCAATACCGAATTGAATGGAAGGCCGGTAGGTTCCGCTCCAATCTTTTCACGAACCGTTTCGGACCCGACATCTTCCATCAGCAAAGCCAGCGTCACCACTTTGGATATGGATTCAATGGCAAAGCCGAAGTCACTGTCGCCAGCTTGATAAACGTCACCATCAGCCGTGACCACGACTAATGCTGTCAATTCTGAAGGAACTGAAGCGAGATAAGGAATGTAACTGGCATTCTCACCACCTGAGAGATCGCGAAACTGATGGTAAGTATCGTTAACCAAAGCCTGAAGCTCGCTGGCAGAAGGGAGATGATTCATTGTGCGTCTCCTTTCCCTTCTCGGTGCATTTCGGTGACAGATTCCGTGTGACGGTCAGAGTGGTTCTCCACACCAGGGTGCACACCTTCTACCTGCCATGTAAATGGCGCAAAGTCAGAGTTCTCGCTCCGCCAGTGCGGCTTCCTCGCGGCATATATCAGAAAAGGAATAATGGCGAACACCAGACTGAGGCCAACAAGGATAGAAATAAATGTTGTTGGGCTACCTACAGCAATTTGGCTCGGCGGGATAAAGCTGAACGCGAAGGCAATCGCCGAGCTGGTAAAACCCACTCCGGCAAACACATACAAGCCTTTTTTTCCTCCCGGCACACGATATGGGCGTGGGCGATTAGGTTGACTAAAGCGCAGGTAAATCGCCGCTGAGAACATCAGCATATACAGAGTAAGGTAGATAACCGCGGCTAGCTGACTCAGGATTTGGTAAGCGGCTTCTACCGACGGTAGAACCACGAAGGTAACGGCAAGGAAACTCACAATGATGCCTTGCACCAAGAGAATGTGGGTCGCCATGCCGTTCTTGTTAGTGTGCTGCCAGAACCTTGGCATATAACCCGCCTTGGCGACTTCAAGCAAACCAGTGGATGGGCCTGCAACCCAGGTGACAATACCAGCAAGCACGCCAATGGCGAGGCAAATCGCCATAATCGGACCGAGGAAACCCAGTCCCGCCCATTTGAACATATCGAAGTAGGCCACCAACAGACTTTGGGTCAGGTTGATGTCTGCACTTGGGATCACAAAGGCGATGGCGAGAGTGCCAAGCACAAAGATCACCACAGTACCCAATGCCGCCATACCAATGGCAAGGGGATAAGAGCGGGTAGGGTTATCCAGATCTTTAACGTGGATGGCGTTCATCTCCATCCCGGCATAAAAAAGGAAAATACTGGCAGCCAGCACCACATTGTTGAAGTTGGAAAGGTCAGGCACCAAGTCTTTCCATGCCAGCTCAATCTGGATTTTTTCTCCGCTGAACAGAAAGGCAAAGCCAAGTAGTATCAGGATAATGGCGGGAATAATGGTACCAATGATACCGCCCCACTTAGACAGTAAGGTAAAGGCTGCTACCCCGCGAAAAGCGACAAAGGTTGCGAACCAGTAAATTGCGAGCACGATAGCCAGTACAAAGAATTTGTTTTCTGATAGGGCGGCATCAAAGGTTTGATCTGGGCCGATAAAGGCCAGCGAAACCGCACCAAACGTCAATGCCGTGGGGAACCAAACGCACACCTGAACGAAGAGCAAGAACATCGCCATAAAGGCGAGCTTTGGCCCAAAGGCTTCACCCACCCAGCGGAATATACCGCCTTTTTCTGGCCAGCCTGTAGCGAGCTCGGCCGCGACCAATGAGACAGGCACCAGAAAGAATGCCGCAGCGAAGACATAGAAGAACACTGAGCTCAATCCATACTCGGCTTCGGCAGGCAGCCCTCTGAGGCTGACTACGGCCACAATATTCATGATCGCGAAGGTAACGACGCTGATTTTTCCTACTTCTTTTGCGCCAACTGAAGAATCTTTTTTGTTATTCATTTGGATAGTCCTTTACCTGCCAGGCCGGCTCTGGCCTGACAGTGGGTGATGTAAAGAGCTGTAAGACTAAGATCAGCCGTGGTGGAAAGTAGAAGTCGCACCGGAATGGACTTGTGGATATTGCTTGAAGTAGTCAACGCAGCGCTTCAGATCTTCCAGTAGCAAAGCAACCATGTCTTTGCTGACGCCATGCCGGATCATAATGCGTTGAATGACTGTGTCCTGACGATTGCCAGGAAGAGGATAAGAAGCAATTTGCCAGCCTCGCATTCGCATTCGGTCAGAGAGGTCATAGAGGGTAAACCCCCAATCGCCTTCATTCAGGCTGTAGCTTAGGGCTGGCAAACCTCCCCGTCCGTCGTAGAAAAGATCGAAAGGCCCAATCTTAGCGATTTCATCTGCGAGCCACTGTGCGGTCTTCAGACACGTTGTCTGAATGCCCTTGTAGCCATCAAAGCCAAGACGGAGGAAGTTGTAATATTGCGCGACGATTTGTCCACCAGGACGAGAGAAGTTAAGAGCGAAGGTCGGCATGTTCCCACCGAGGTAATCCACGTTGAACACCAAGTCTTCGGGAAGATGCTGCTTATCACGCCATACTACCCAGCCAACGCCGAGGGGCGCGAGGCCATATTTGTGACCAGAACTGTTGATGGAAACCACGCGGGGCAACCTGAAATCCCATTTCAATTCAGGGCTTACGAAAGGTGCGATAAAACCGCCTGAAGCGCCGTCAACGTGAATAGGAATGTCGAGCCCGGTTTCCGCTTGGAGCTCATCCAGCTTTTTGGAAATGGTTTCTACCGGCTCGAATACACAGGTGTAGGTCACCCCAAGAGTCGGAACCACACCGATGGTGTTTTCATCGACGTATTCTGAAAGCTTGTCTGGGTTCATGCAGACTTCGTCACCATCAAGTGGAATTTCGCGCATTTCCACATCGAAGTAACGGGCGAATTTGTGCCAACAAATTTGCACGGGTCCACAAACAATATTGGGTTTATCGGCGGGCTTTCCCTGTGCCTCGCGTTTCGCTCGCCAGTTCCATTTCATGGCGAGGCCACCCAGTATGGCTGCTTCTGAAGAGCCAGTGGTTGAACAGCCGACCGTAGTGTCACTCTCCGGGCTATTCCAAAGCTTGGCGAGGATATGAACACAGCGGGCCTCGATTTCCGCGGTTTGGGGATATTCATCTTTATCGATCATGTTTTTGTCGATACAGACATCCATCAAATCGTGAACACTGGGCTCCATCCAGGTCGAGCAGAACGTCGCCAAATTCTGGCGCGCGTTGCCATCCATCAACAACTCATCTTTCAACAGTTGGGCAATCAGCTCCGGTGATTGGCTTTGTTGGGGAAGGGAATACTTGGGAAGCTGGGTTTGAGAGAGGGCCTCTTCGTAAATATCTTCTATTTCAGGGTCTTGTTTGTTGGTGAAGTGCAATCCCATTGTCTGCTCCTTATAAGGGTTTTTATTGCAGTCCTGATTGAGTTTTCAACGGTATGGAAAATCCTAGTTGCGCCTTACACGTTGAGACCTGTTTCAGTATTAGATTGCATATTTCTATGAAGTGACTGAAATATGAGATAAGCCGGAGAGAAGTCCTGAATGTGATGTATTTGTGAGCAGAGAATAAAGTGCGCCTACTAGAAAGCGCACTTTAAAGTGAGGAGAATTAGTTAAACAAGTTCGGTAAGAACATGACTAGCCCTTCGGAGAAAGTCAGTAACATCAACACAGCGAACAATGCGCCCAGCAGAGGTGCTGCTTCACGCACAAAGTCGACCATTCTTACCCTGAGTATCGAGCAAACGGTAAACATCATGGAACCAAACGGCGGCGTGACACCACCAATCATAATGTTCACGATAACCACGATACCGAAGTGTACAGGGTTGATGCCGAGGTTCAGCACAGCTGGTAGCAGCAGCGGCGTCAGAATGATCATCGCCGCACCGCCTTCAATGAACATACCGACAACGAGCAGAAGAATGTTGATGATCAGCAGTAGCGCATACTTGTTATCGGTAAGTCCAATCAACATGGATGCGACGTTCTGGGGAATTTGTTCCAGAGTCATGTAGTAACCGAAGACCAATGCCCCCACGATGATAAACATGACGCTGCTGGTGCCTTGAATGGTTTCCCGCAAGATCTGCACAAAGTGCTGAGGTTTAAGCTCGCGATAGATCAGCAGGCCAATGATGGTACATAACAACACCGCAATCGCACCGGCTTCTGTTGGCGTAAACAGGCCAAAGCGCATACCCAGAATGATACCGAATGGGATCAGCAGCGCAGGTATGGCTTTCCCGAAATAATGAAAGCGCTCTTTTGCTGAGGCAGGCTTTTCACGGGAAGGCTTGTAGTTACGCTTTTTGGCAATGAAAGCGATGGTGATCATCAGTGACGCAGCCATCAAGAACGCAGGCACATATCCGGCAATAAACATCGAATGCACAGATACGTTGGCGAGCAGCGCGAAGATGATGAGGTTGATGCCTGGCGGGATCACTGGGCTGATGCTGGATGAAGTAGCAGTGACAGCGGCAGTAAACGCCACATCATAGCCTCGTTTCGTCATCTCAGGAGCCAGTATCTTTGACTGCATGGCAGCATCAGCATTTGCAGAGCCTGAAATGCCACCCATAAGGGTACTCAGCATGACGTTAACATGCGCTAAGCCACCGGTTTTATGACCAATCAGAGAGTCAGCAAAGGCAAGCAAGTTCCGGCTTATTCCCGAATAGTTCATGATTGAACCGACCATAATGAAAAAGGGTATGGCCAAAAGGGGGAATGACGACACGCTGGAAATAAAACGCTGCATCACCAGACTGACGGGCAGAGAGTCATTGATAAACAGGAAGTACACCATTGCTGACGCTATTAAAGAGAACGCAATGGGGATGTTTAAAAGGAATAAAACAAAAAGAAGTATGATAGGTATATAGATATCCACTGCATTCACCTACTGCGCTTCGTTAGAAGGTTCAGATGGCTTGAGGTCGTCGAGGATGAACCGAACCGTATGAATCGCCATTAATGAAAAACACACAACTAACACTCCGTTGATGGTGAAATATGACATGCCCATGACGGGGGTCACTTTCGTTGAGAGCATGGTGTAGTTGAAGCTCAGGTAAGCCATCAGAATGTTGAGCGCCAAGAGAAAGAAAGAGATCATCAGGCGAAAATATCGCTGCCCTGACGCAGGGATAAAACTCAGAATGACATCAACGCCCATGTGCAGCTTGTGCTTGTAGCAAGAGCTGATCCCAAAGTAGACCGCCCAGGTAAAGCAGATCACGGAAAGCTCCTCACTCCATGGCACGACGAAGCCGAGACCATAGCGCAAGAAAACGTTGATGATGACTACCAGAACAGTGATAGAAATCGCTATAGAGGCAAGGATTTCCTCTAAGTTGTATATAAATCGCATTACAACTCCAACACATAGAAAAACGCCCCACTAGGGGCTGTTGACCTTTGGTGGTTAAGTTTTGTTCTCGCTATAAGCG
>NZ_LASY01000090.1:0-17497 GCF_000973155.1 Grimontia sp. AD028
CATCTTCAGGTTGTTTGGGCATTAATGAAACGGTGTAAAACTCGACATGTATTGCGTAATTTCCATGCAACAAAAATGAAAACTAAGATTGAAAGGTAGAAGGGATCAAACTTGAAATGGTATACAAGATGTAAGTAGATATTAATGGTTACAAAGTGTTAACAATATGATAAGAGTGGAGTCATGTTGTTGATTAGTATAAATGGAGCAGCAACGTGACGAATCAAATTGCTATGACGACAAACAATGTTTTACTCCCAGAGCGCATTCAGAAACTTGTACATGCCCTTTCAAATGGCGTTTACGAGAGGGAGAACACTATTCGTCTTTGTCTGCTTGCAGCACTCAGTGGTGAAAGTGTTTTTTTACTGGGGCCTCCGGGGATTGCGAAAAGCTACATCGCAAAACGCTTGATTGAAGCATTTGATGACAGCCAGTTTTTTGAGTACCTGATGACCCGCTTTTCAACGCCTGAAGAGGTGTTTGGTCCTCTTTCAATTCAGGAGCTCAAAGATAACGGTAAGTATGTCCGTTTAACAGAAGGCTATCTGCCCACCGCAGACGTGGTGTTTCTGGATGAGATCTGGAAAGCAGGCCCCGCGATTCTTAACACCTTATTGACGGTCGTTAACGAACGCGTTTTCCGCAACGGTAGTGAAGTACTGCCGGTTCCGATGCGCCTTTTGGTGACCGCGTCGAATGAGCTGCCTGAGCCAGATAGTGGCTTAGACGCGCTTTATGACCGTATGCTGGTACGCATTTTCGTCAACCGTATTCAGGAAAAGAGTAACTTCAAGCGTCTGCTGACGGGTGACAGCGGCGAGACTGAGATTTCCATCGGCAGTGATATTTCCATCAAAGCCCATGAATATGAACAATGGCAGCGTCAGATCGACAATGTTTCGCTGTCTGATGATGTGTTCGAGAAAATATACGCCCTGAAAATGCTTCTAGAGAGAGAAGCGGAAGAAGAAGGAAATAACTTCCCACCAGAAGAACTGTATATTTCTGATCGTCGTTGGAAAAAAGCGGTACGTTTGCTTAAAGCGAGTGCATTTTTTAACGGCCGACATGACGTCAATCCCGTCGATCTTTTACTCCTGCAGGAGTGCTTATGGCACAGCCCAGAATCACGCAATGTGGTCACGCAAGTGATGCGCCGTTTCGCTCAAGAGATTTGCTTTAACCAGCAAGAAGCGTTGGCGATTGCTGACGAGGCGAATGAAGACAGCCGGGAATTGGCAGAAGAAATCAAAGATGTACTCGGCCACACGGCAGAAACCGAACTTTCAATGCGAAAGGAAAAGAATCGGATTGATTTAGCTGGTGCGCGCCGCTATTCAGTCAACATGGCGAACAATCTGGTGAAGTTCGTGATGCTGGATTCTAATCCTTCTGTGTCTGAAAAAGAGAAGGGTGACAGCCGATGGGTGTATGTCGACGCCAATGAATTTGAAAAGAAAATTAAAAATGGTGCGTGTGACGTTTACGGTTACGTTAACAAAAACCCTAATCTCTGCATGTTGAAGTTTGATGTCGACGGCGAGCATCGTCTCGTGATCAAAGACATTGCAAACCGTCCTGTTCCTGTTGCCATTGCTGGTATCGACGACAATGACCCAAATACCTTTACTGAGTGGCAAACGCGCAATGAAGCTTCTATTGCTAAAATTGAAGAGGCGAAACACTTAATTCGGGTTGCCCGAACACAAATTAACGCTGCTTTACCTCATCACTTTGCCAACTCTGAATTACTCGAACTTTTGGCAAACAGCATTACCGATGCGGAAGAAACGCTGCAGCGCCAAACCACCAAATTTGAGAAAGGTGCGTTCCGAACGCGCATGTTAACCGAATACTTTGAGTAAGGAGGAGCTATGGTAAGTCCAGAAAGCCTCCATCTTGGCATGATGCTGGCGGAAACTGGAATGCTTGAGCATGCTGTCACTGAGGTGATGGCCAAGCCCCAACTTCTGGTGATGACAGAAACCAGTCCGTCTGCGAAATCCGCGGTGCGTCAGCACATTCGCAAATGGCGTCACTCGGTTAAACGTCGTCTCAGCACAGATTGTATTACCAACGATCTGAAGCAAGAGATACAGCTTTATCAGAATGCTGTCTCTCTCTCTCAGCAAGACTTCACCACGAATGCGAAATCTATGATTAAAAAGCTCGAGGGTAAATCGAGCTTTTATCTCGAAGCGCGCCGTATGTTAGAGAAGAACATCGCGAAAGAAACACCGATGTTTCAGGCGTACTTTTGCAATAAGTGGTATGAACATCTGGCCAGTGCTATTCAAGATGCACAACAAAAAGAA
This sequence comes from Grimontia sp. AD028, assembly GCF_000973155.1. Lineage (NCBI taxonomy): Bacteria > Pseudomonadati > Pseudomonadota > Gammaproteobacteria > Vibrionales > Vibrionaceae > Grimontia > Grimontia sp. AD028. The sequence goes on from NZ_LASY01000090.1 coordinate 2,319, forward strand.
CTGGAAGCACATAAGGATAAGTTGCTGAAGGAGCTCTATCAGCGTATCGAAACCTACAAAACGCTGGAGAACGTTCAGGAGCATGGCGCCATTGAAAAAGTTGGCCGCCTCTGGGATTTGGCATCTTCGAAGGTGACACAAACGGATGTAGAACTGCTCAAACGTTTTGTCGCGTTTCTAAAAGAGAATAAAGATCTTCAGGAGATCGCAGAAAAGCTTGGCCGTATGGCTAATGACGTTGATGACCCTTCGCTGCACCGTTCTCCAGCGGAAGAGTTGAAGCTGGTCGAGGAACCTGACGACAGCGTAGCTGATGATATTGTTGGTATTCACCAGAGCGATAACTTAGAGAAAATCGTGCCGAATGAAACCATTTATTTGGCTGAACCCGCGCTCGAAATCCTTTTCTACAAGCACTTTGCAGATAAACGTCTTTTGACTTATCGCATGCAAGGGATGCAACGCACCCTGCGGAAAGTGAAATCCTTCAAGCCGGAAAACAAACAGGTAGAGATAGAAAAGGGGCCTTTCCTGATTTGTGTGGATGCTTCCGGTTCTATGAGTGGCTTCCCTGAGCAGTGTGCAAAAGCCATGGCGTATGCGCTGATGCAGATAGCGGTTCAGGAAGACCGCGATTGCTCCGTGATGATTTTCTCGACAGACCACATCACCTATGAATTGACGGGCGAAAGTGGACTGAAAGAGGCGCTGAACTTCTTATCTTATTCTTTCCATGGTGGGACGGATCTTGAACCTGTTTTAACTCATTCGGTAGATTTGATGGGAACAGATAAATACCGCAACGCTGATTTGGTTGTGATTTCGGATTTCATCGCCCCGGTACAGCCAAAAGAAGTACAGGACAAAGTAGATGCGTTGAAGCAGCAACACAACCGCTTTCACGCCATCAATCTTTCCAAATATGGAAACCCTAAGTTGATGGAAATGTTCGACCACACTTGGGATTACCATCCGTCTTTGATGGGCCGGTTGCTCAAACGATTTTAGGCGAAAGTACATAAAGAAAGCCCCGGAAATCCGGGGCTTTCTCTTTTGATTCTTTTGGATATCAGTTGGTTCTCTCAGAAAACGCTAGCTTTAACCCCAAAACGGCAAAGCTGCCAGCGAATACTCTTTGCAACGCCACCGTTAAACGTTCTGAATTGATGATGTAATCGCGAACTAAAGCGGAGAAGGCGCCGTACATCAGAAAAACCACAAATGTCATCGCCATAAAGATGCTTCCCAATACCAACATGTTGGTGGTTGGAGACACCGCTTGAGCGGGAACAAACTGTGGTAAGAATGCCATAAAGAAAATCGTCAGCTTGGGGTTGAGAATGTTCATCAGGCAACCTTTAATCGCTACACCCAACATGCTCATCGGCTCATTTTCTTTGCTAAGCGACAAAGCACTGCTCGAACGCCACATGGTCCAGGCAAGGTAAAGCAGATAAGCCACCCCAACGTATTTCACTACCTGAAAAGCCAATGCACTGGTATGTAGAATGATGGCGAGACCGGTGATACTGGCAAGCATGGAAGGAACAATACCCACTGTGCAGCCTAAAGATGCCCAGATGGTTGCTCTAGAGCCAAAAAACAAACCGGTTGAAACGGTATAAAGCACACCGGTTCCGGGAATTAGCACAACAACTAAAGAGGTTATTAGAAACTCGAGAGTTACCATCATTTCCTTCCTTTCTCTCTTTATATCAAAGGTCAACAGGCCCTAGTCACTTGACTATGTCACCAATCGACCAAATTTACTTGTCGTAGGCTTGAAACCATGACCAATACTTCCGTTTTAAAAGTAAAAGGGCAGTCGAAACTGCCCAATATGATGAGGTCCGGTATCAACTGTTAGCTCAGAAGCAAACTATCGTCTGCAAGTTCTTCGCCGCGAACTTTACTGAACATTTCCAATAGCTGAGGAACACCCATGTTGGCACGTTCTTCACCTTCGACATCCAGAACAATTTCACCTTGGTGAAGCATCACGGTGCGATCACCGCAGGCTAGGGCATCTTTCATCGAGTGCGTCACCATGAGCGCAGTCAAACCAAACTCTGTGATGACTTTCTTGGTCAGATCGATAACGAAGGCAGCCATACGAGGATCAAGTGCCGCTGTGTGCTCATCCAATAACAGTAATTTACTGTCAGACAACGTTGCCATCACCAGACTGACAGCCTGGCGTTGACCACCTGAAAGAAGGCCTATGCTGTCGCTCAGACGATCTTCCAGCCCTAATCCCAGAATGGAAATGCGCTCTTTGAAGATTTCTCGGCGTTTGCCGGAAAGGGCAAGGCTCCATCCACGCATACTTCCGCGCTTAAAAGCCAAAGCCAAATTTTCTTCGATGGTTAAAGAAGCACAAGTACCGGCCAGCGGATCCTGGAACACACGGGCGGCTAGGGCTGCGCGTTGATGGACCTGCTGCTTCGTCACATCAGTACCATCAATGATCACGCGACCGCCGACCATAGGTGTTTCACCGGAAACTGCGCCAAGCAGGGTGGATTTGCCCGCACCATTCGAGCCGATGATGGTCAGAAACTGATTCTCCGGAACCGTGAGGGAGACACTGCGCAGAGCGCGGTTTTCCAGCACGGTACCTGGGTTGAAGGTGACTTGAATGTCTTTTAGCTCGATCATTTCACCGCTCCCGCTTCTTTCATCTTCTTGTTCTTCTGGTACTGCTGTTTGGCTTTAGGCGCGACCAGAGCGAGTGCCACGAGTACTGCGGTGACCAGGTTAAGGTCGGACGCTTCCAATCCGAACATCCCGGAGCTGAGCGCAAATGCGACGGCCAAACGGTAAAGAACCGAACCAAGAATAACGGCAACCACTGCCACCCAGACTTTTCGTCCTGGCAGCAAAGTTTGTCCAAGGATGACGGCTGCAAGACCGACAACGATGGTACCGACACCTGAGGTGACATCAGCAAAGCTGTTGGTTTGGGCAAAAAGCGCACCCGAAAAGCCAACAAAGCCGTTAGATAAGGCAAGACCAAAATAGGTGTAAAACGCAGTGCTTGCACCTTGTGCCTTCACCATACGGGCGTTGACACCAGTTGCCCTCAGTCCCAAGCCAAAATCACTATTGAGAAGTCGAATAACAAACCAAGCACTCAAAACAACCAGAACGAATACCACCAGTGGTCGGGCATAAACAGGATCGATACCCATGTTTTCGAACGGCGTAAGAATGGTGTCTACACCCAATAAGGCGATGTTTGGGCGTCCCATGATGCGGATGTTGATAGAGAACGCGGCGATCATCGTCAGGATACTGGCAAGCAGATTCAAAATGCCACATTTCACAGTAAGAAATGCGGTGATCAAGCCTGTCATCGAACTTGCGATGATGGCGGCAAAAGTGGAAATCCAAGGATCAACGCCTGAAACGATAAGCGTGGCTGCAACAGCAGCTCCCATCGGGAAGCTGCCATCGACAGTCAGATCCGGAAAGTCCAAAACCCGGAATGTCAGATATACGCCCAGAGCGACCAGGCCATAAACCAGACCTACTTCCAGCGTGCCAAAAAAGGCAATTGAGGTCATGTACTGCTCCTGACGTTATTATTTTTCTACTGTTGTTGCACGATCCAGCAATGCTTGAGGCACTTCCAGACCCAGTTTTTGCGCGGCTTTCAGGTTAATCGCCAAGTCAGAACCTACAGCCACTTTTGCTGGCAGTGCAGATACTTGCTCGCCGTTTAATAGGGCTGCAACGTAGTCGGCAGTTTGAACACCGATCTGGTAGTAATCAAAGCCCAGTGCTGCTACAGCGCCGTTAGGAATGTATGAGGTTGCACCACCAATAACAGGTTTCTTCGCTTGGTTCGCTGCGCCAACAAGACCATCAATCGCACTCGCTACTGTGTTGTCAGTGGGTGCGTAGATAGCGTCTGCCTGAGATGCGACAATTTGTGCGGCAGACTGAACGTCAGCACTCTTCAACGCAGTTCCTTCAACTACTTTCAGGCCTTGAGCATCGGCGGCTTCACGCAGAAGCTCAACCAATGCAACTGCATTCGCTTCACCTGGGTTATAAACCACACCGATAGAAGTCATATTTGGAAGAAGCTCTTTTGCCAGTGCCACATGTTGAGCAACGGGTGAAAGGTCTGAAAGGCCAGTTACGTTAGCATTTGGCTTTTCCATGTCCTTAATGAGTTTCGCGCCCACAGGATCGGTAACAGCGGTGAATACAACAGGAATAGACTTAGTTGCAGCAACCAATGCTTGCGCAGAAGGAGTCGCGATACCAACCAACACGTCGGGCTTCTCACCAACAAATTGGCGGGCAATCTGTACCGCTATAGCTGGGTTGCCCTGCGCGGTTTGGTAAGCAAATTCTAAATTCTTACCTTCTTCATAGCCTTTGGCTTTTAGGCCATCCAACAGGCCTTGGCGGGTTGCATCGAGCGCTGGGTGTTCAACGATTTGAGAAACTGCGACTTTCGCGGTGTCGGCCATTGCTGTGAAAGGGGTAGACAAAAGTGTTGCGGCACAGCATGCCGAAAGAAGTAATTTGGACACGTTCATATCATTCTCCGTGATGAAATGGCGATTGGGTGTTACACCCAATCTTTCCGCCAGTGTTAATCCATTGTTATATCCAAAATCTGATTCAAAATCAGGCACTAAAGTTGTGGATTAAGACGACTGTTTAAGTGGTTGCAGAGGTCTTATTTGCATATTTGTTTTTAAGTCTATGAATAAAATAGGAATTTAATCGGTAAGTAAACACTGCTTAAAGATTATACGTACCTATTCATCAACTGATTATTGTTGCTCTAGTTAGCAACAGATCTCATTGATAAGTTATAAAGCAGTGAATGATATGTCACAATCACTTTACAGTGGTTGTCTGTGCTTTTTGTAAAAAAGTTTGATCTGCGTTGATCGTCGTTCGGTTTTTTACATTGTAAATCGAAGAGCATAAGAGGAATGCGGAGATCCTGTGACACAGTGCTTTAGCACTTTTCTGTTTTGAAATGGCAGATCATGCTCTCATTTACCAACAGTGAAACGCCACTTATCGCCTTAAAAATCAGGTTTGTGGGTGATGCCTGAAAAGTAAACAATTTACTCTGCATTATTCTGTAACAAGATCTATCATTGTGGCGCGACAATTAGGCTCCCGACCTTTAATAACCTTAAGGGTAACAATAAATTCATATATATCAGGGAGTCATGATTTAGGGGCGTTGCGTCTGTGAGTGTATTGAACGAGCTCATGTAGCCCGGCAGTGCCCCTCGCGAAATTCATTTAAATTCGCTTGGAGGCACAAGGATGAAGTGTTTATTAGCGTTTGTGTTGCTGTTCTCCGGTAATGCATTCGCCGCCACAGGTAGTGGCAACCCCCTAGATTTAACCCAATCAGCTGTTGGTTACCTTTCTCTTCTCATTTTCGCCGCGGCTTATACGTTGGTCATGCTCGAAGAGCAACTCCACTTAAGAAAGTCCAAGCCGGTATTACTGGCAGCAGGCCTTATTTGGCTGATGATTGGCTTTGTCTATTCAAATGCCGGTGAAATTGAGGTGGCACAAGGCGCGATTGAGCACAACTTACTTGAATACGCCGAGTTAATGCTCTTCCTGCTAGTGGCCATGACCTATATCTCTGCGATGGAAGAGCGTCGATTGTTTGATGGCCTGAAAGCCTGGATCGTTGGGAAAGGTTATGATCTTCGCCAGCTTTTCTGGATCACCGGCATCCTTTCTTTCTTTATATCTCCGATTGCAGATAACCTCACCACGGCACTATTGATGTGTACTGTGGTGTTGAAGATTGGTGGCGATAACCCAAGGTTTATCAATCTTGCCTGTGTCAACATCGTCGTGGCAGCGAATGCTGGTGGTGCATTCAGCCCGTTTGGTGATATTACTACGCTGATGGTTTGGCAGGCGGGATTAGTGAGCTTCTCTGAATTCGGTGCGCTCTTTATCCCTTCTGTGGTCAACTACGTATTGCCAGCATTCATCATGTCTCTGTTTATACCGAAAGATAAACCAGACGTGGTGAATGAGTATGTCGAAATCAAACGCGGCGCAAAACGTATAGTCGTTTTGTTCCTCTTTACCATAGTGACAGCGGTCGGGTTCCATGGTCTGGTTCATTTCCCTCCAGTTATCGGCATGATGATGGGCTTAGCTTACCTGCAATTCTTTGGATTTTACCTTCGCAAAACTCTGCCTCGTTCGCTGGCGAGAAAACGCGCCGTGGCACAGGCAAAACAGGATGAGGCTGCGCTAAAACGTCTTGGTTCAGTCATTCCATTTGATGTGTTTCGCCGCGTCTCCCATGCGGAGTGGGATACGTTGTTGTTCTTCTATGGCGTTGTAATGTGCGTAGGCGGTTTGAGCCTGATTGGATACTTGGCGACGATTTCCAATGTCATGTACCTACAGTGGGATCCCATCTGGGCGAATATTATTGTCGGTTTGCTATCGGCGATTGTTGATAACATCCCAGTGATGTTTGCCGTACTAACGATGCAGCCGGATATGTCTATGGGTAACTGGTTGTTGGTAACACTAACTGCCGGTGTAGGGGGTAGCCTGTTGTCTTTAGGATCAGCAGCTGGCGTTGCTTTGATGGGACAGGCTCGAGGCAAGTACACTTTCTTTGGCCATTTGAAGTGGAGCCCAGTGATTATGCTGGGTTATGCAGCATCTATAATGTGCCATCTAGTACTTAATGAGTCGCTATTTTAACGATTTTCAGCATTTCATTATGAAAGCGGCCTTAAGGCCGCTTTTTTGTTGAGCTAAGCTCATGGATTAAGCAAAATAGCGACATTGTGAATGGGTAACTTATTGGAAAGGCAATGATCTCGAAGTGGGCTGTACGTTTCTATCAAATGGCAGAGCTGGTTGGCTCTTGGAGTAAAGATCCCTCAACACAGGTTGGTGCTGTCATAACAAAAGGCAATCGTATTGTCTCTGTCGGATTCAATGGTTATCCGCATGGCATTTCTGATAGTGCAGATACTGACGATCGTGAAATGAAGCTTCTTAAAACACTGCACGCAGAAGAAAATGCCATTCTCTTTGCAAAGCGGGACTTGGCTGACTGCGAAATTTGGGTAACGCATTTTCCTTGTCCGAACTGCGCTGCGAAGATTATCCAGACTGGCATTACGCAGGTTCACTGCCCGGAACAAACGGAAGATTTCCTTTCACGTTGGGGCGAAAAAATTAAAGTTAGCGCAGATATGTTTGAACAAGCGGGTGTGAATGTAACTTGGTTGCCACTGGAAGCACTGAAAAATACTACAGCGAACTAAATCTGGAATGGTAGCGGTCTCGGAGATATAATCCGCGACCAATGAAAGAACAGCAGTAAAAGGGCACATGCATGGCCAGCACAGCACACGCACTCCATATTCTGGTGAAGCACCAGAACCAGGCGGAAGATATTGTTAGTCAGTTAAAGAAAGGCGCAAAATTTCAGACGCTGGCAAAGAAATACTCCACCTGTCCGTCAGGTAAAAAGGGCGGCGATTTGGGGGAGTTCAAGCGCGGTCAAATGGTGCCTCAGTTTGACAAAGTGTGCTTTAACGCTGAAGTGCTGACGCCGCACATTGTGAAAACCCGCTTCGGTTGGCACGTAGTAAAGGTTCTTTACAGAACATAAGTTTTATACTGATTGAGCAATAAAAAAAGAGGTGACACTGTCACCTCTTTTTTTATTCTGCGGCAAGTCTGAAATTACTTGGTGAAGATTTCACGGAATTCGCGCTTCATCGCTGGTTTCAGGCGAGCTTGTTTAAGTTGCTTAACCAGATCTTTCACACAGTTGTGTAGTAGTTTATCCAGCAAAACAGCTTTGTATTCTGCAGTTTGCTCGTCGTCCATGTCATCGAACTTCATGTCTTGGGTTTCTTGCATGAAATCCAGACCCGCGTAGCTTTGACTCAGGCTAACCAGTGCATGGAATTGCTCGAAGTTGTCCAGAATATTTTGCGCACTTGCAGGCATTGTATCCCAAACTTCGCGAACAACGCTCTCAGACGCTTCATGAATAGATGCCAGCATGGTGAACAGCTCGGCTGGTACTTGTTCATAATTGATGACTTGCTGCAACTCTGCAGACAGATCTTCCAGCTTTACGGTTTCTTGCGCTTGGTTTGCTTGTTCAGACATCTTGGTACTTCCGAAATAATATAATTTCGCGGATCGTATAATGTTGGCGAATGAAGTCAACAGTTGAAAGGCGATAGGGCAGTCAACTGTTGATCATTGCATCAGAATGCGGATTTAAGCCGATGCAGACGCTTTTTCCTGATTTGAAGCAGATTTCTCTGCGGAGTTTTTATCTTCGTTGACCACTTTGAGGGATGGCTCGTCTTTCAGTTTGTTTTCGCCCATCAGGCAACCGCCTTTGGCAATGGTTAATTGCTCGCTTTGAATTTGGCCTTTCATTTTACCTGAGCTCAGGATGTTGACTTCGCGTGCAACACAGGTGCCTTCAACATAACCATTGATGGTGACGTGCTCTGCACGAATGTCGCCTTTAAAATGGCCAGTAGAAGAGATAACGACATTGCGTGCGTTGATAATGGTGCCTTCACCTTGGCCGTCAAACTGAATGTCACCGTCCAAATCAAATTCTCCGATTACACGGCACTCTTTAGCGATTAGTGACAAACATGGGCTCGATGTTGCCTTTTTTCCGAACATACCCATTACTTTCTCCTGTACTCCAAGTCGGCAAAATCTTTCACCTGAAACAACAATCGAAAGATTCTATCTGAAAACTGATAAATCACGTGACAGAAAATTGTCTCTGTTGAGCCAAAATCACAGGAATAAGACAGTTTTGCGGGTCGACATTCCATAAATTGACCAAACTTCCGGCAGTTACCGTGCCAATATGGCAAATACTCGTATGTGCAGTTGCTGTGCTAGCACTAGATTGCTATAAACCGCTGCATAGGATTTAACTGAGGTATTCTCATGGCGATTGAACTCAACCCTTATGAAGCGCGAGTGATTGGATGTTTATTGGAAAAAGAAGTCACTACGCCGGATCTCTATCCACTGACCCTCAACAGCCTAACCACTGCCGCTAACCAGAAAAGTAACCGCGAACCTGTTTATGCGCTTAGCGAAGCGGAAGTACTAGACGCCGTGGAATCGCTCAAATCCAAACGACTGATCAGTGATTTGGAAGGTTTTGGTAGCCGAGTGACCAAATACCAACACAGATTCTGTAACACAGAATTCGGATCGCTCCAGTTCTCGGAGCAAGAGAAGGGTATTGTATGCGTGATGCTGCTGCGTGGCCCCCAAACCCCAGGCGAGCTTCGTACCCGAACAAACCGTTTGTGCGAATTCAGCGATGTGGGTCAGGTTGAATCAGTGCTAAATGGCATGATTGAAAAGGGCTATGTTGCTCAATTGCCAAGAGAGCCCGGTAAACGCGAAAGCCGTTACGCACATCTCTTTGGATCAGAAGCTCCAACCGAGACGGTGACACCTTCATTCTCATCAGAACCGCAACAAGAAGGTCTGACTGAGCGTGTCGAAGCATTAGAAGCAGAAGTCGCTGAACTCAAAGCTTTGGTTAATCAACTCATGGATAACCAAGGTTAAAACATCTTTACGTCATGACTTTGACTCCTTCCAACGACGTGCCGCTCTGGCACGTCTATCTCATTCGTGCGCGTGATAACTCTTTGTATTGTGGTGTTACCACTGATGTTATGCGTCGATTTGATGAGCACCAGCAAAACGGCACAAAAACTGCAAAGTACTTGAGAGGCAAACAGCCTCTTACGCTAGCCTGGTCGTATGAGGTAGGAACGAAACAACAGGCGATGTCGCTTGAGTGGTACATCAAGCGGCTGACAAAACGTGAAAAAGAACAACTTTGCAAAGAACCTGACCGTATACAGGTCTTATTGAACGACAAATTTTAGAGTGGGTATAACCATGGCACTTAAAGCAACGGTGTATAAAGCCTCAATCAATGTGGCTGACATGTCGAGAAATGTGTATCTCGATCATTCAGTAACGCTGGCGCAGCACCCGTCAGAAACTGAACAGCGCATGATGCTTCGTCTGCTTGCATGGACCATGTACGCCGATGAGCGTCTGCAATTTACAAAAGGATTGTGCGAAGACACAGAGCCGGAGCTGTGGATCAAAAACTACAGCGATGAGATTGAACTTTGGGTAGAACTTGGCTTGCCGGATGAAAAACGCCTGAAGAAAGCCTGTTCACAGGCAAAAGAAGTGGTGTTGTTCACCTATGACGACAATCCGGCCGCAGTTTGGAAAGCGAATATGTTGAACAAACTGTTCCCGTTCAAAAACCTGACGATTATCAACGTAGTTGATGAAGTGTTGGATGCAGCCGCAGCGGCAAGCAGCCGCACGATGGCCATTCAGGCGACAATTGAAGATGGCCAGATTTGGTTCTCAGTAGGGGATTCAGTCATCGCGATTCAACCGGATGTCTGGAAAACTGCAGCAGCATAACCAGAATGCTTTGCAATTTGCGATAATAATGTCAATCAAGAAGCCGGGTATAAACGCCCGGCTCTTTGTTTCTTAAGTTCTGTCATCAGTTGTTCTGCGGTCATTGGCGCATAGTAGTAATGGCCCTGGGCAAAGTTACAACCAATGTTTCTCAGCAGTTCCTGTTGATCGAGTGTTTCTACACCTTCCGCAACCACTTTCAATTGCAGTAAGTTCGCCATGCTGACCACTGCCTGACAAATCACCAAATCGTCTTTCGATTCTGGCAAATCTTTGATAAAGCCACGGTCAATCTTCACGGTATTCACAGGGAAATGTTTCAAGTAGGCCAGCGAGGAATAGCCGGTACCGAAATCATCAATCGCCAGACTGATACCCGAGGTGGTAAGTCGGTTGAGAATGTGCTGGTTTCGCTCAAGGTTTTCAATGAAAACTTGTTCCGTCAGCTCAATCTGAACGCGGGAAGGTGGAATGTCATAGCGTGTCACAGACCGAATCACATAGTCTGCTAGATAGCCATCTTGAAACTCGTGGCCAGAGACATTGATAGCAATGCATTTTGGCGCACAACGCTCATCGAGCATGTGCGAATAGTGTTTAAGCGCTGTATCAACGACCCAATGACCAAGTCGTTGCATCAGGCCTGTTTCTTCGGCAGTTTTGATGATGATGTCGGTGCTGATCGCCGCGCCACTTTTGGCTTCCCAACGTACTAAAGCCTCTACGCCGACAATCTGTCGCGTGCGAAGATCGACCTGTGGCTGAAAATAGAGCTCAAGCTCGTCGTTATTGATTGCCTTGCGGATTGCACGTTCGAGCTCCTTCTTGTGGTTCAGCTGGTCTTGCATGGTTTGGTTGTAGGCGACAACTTTTCGGTTTCCAAGAGCTCGTGCTTTATTGGCGGCGGTATCTGCATGACGCACCATGTTTTCCGCACGAAGATCATCACTGTAGCGATAGGCGATCCCAATGGCACAACTGGTCAATATGTCGTTATCTTCAATGTAGAACTCTTCTTCCAGGCACATTCTCAACTGGTTGGCCTGCATTTCCGCTTCCAGCTGGGACATGCCTGCGCAGGCAATCATAAATTGATCGTGGCCCGTGCGCGCAAGGATCGCGTGCGGGGGAAGCACCGTTTTAAAACGTTTAGCTGCTTCGAATACCAATTGGTCTGCAACCAGATGACCGTACATATCATTGATCTCTCTTAACTTGTCGAGAGAAAGACACATTAAGACGATATCCTGCTCTGAGCTAAGTGCGCGGTCTAGATAGGTTTGCAGTGCAAATCGATTTGGCAGATGGGTTTGTGGGTCATGGTTTGCTGTGAACTGCAACTGAGCCTCGACTTCACGCCTTTGGATGATCTCTTTCTTCAATTTATAAACGGTTTTGGACTCTGCACGACGCCCGATAATGTTGACCTCCAAAAGGTACAGAGAAATGGCGACGAGCAATGTCACGATAATACCAGCAAGGAAAATCAGCATAGGCAGCGAGAAATAGACTTGGTCGAATTGTGGTCGTTGCCAAACTGTCAGTTGCCACTGCCCATTGAGTGCGGTGAGTTCAACGGTATCCATCATCGCACCGCTAAAATCTGGCAGATTCCCCACAAAAGGGGCGTTGCCGTCGCTCAACACGAGTTCTTGTTCAGGGCGGAGAAATTCGGTAGCAATAGCTTCAATCATCTGTTTAATGTTGTAGCTTGCGCCCAAATAACCCGCTACCCGTCCCTCAAAGAAAACGGGGTGGAGCATTTCAATAGCAATGGCACCGTTGGGGGCAACCTGAACTTCTGAAGTAGAAAGCTTTGATAAAACGGGCATGCTATTGAACCGGACGGAAGGAGCTATCTGCCAGGCACTTTCCATCGGTTTCGGTGTGAAGTAAGCCGGGGATGTATAGAGGACATCTTGGTTTTCATCTTGCCAGTACACACCCGAGAAGAAGGGAAAGGTGCGCTCGATACCTGTGGTGGCACTCTGCCAGATATTCTCATTGACCTGACCTTTGTTTTGAAGGTTGTTGGCTAACCACACCAAAAAATAGGCTTCTTTTTGTAGGTTCACTTCAATGGCACGTTGTACGCGGTTGACTTCCACGCTCAACATTTGGTGTTGGAGATCTATCTGCCTAGAAAGGGCGCTTTTATACAAAGTAAAGGTAGAGATAAGGATTACAACGCAGACTACGACAATCCCAAGCAAAGAAAGGAACCTGGGGGCGTTGGCGTCGGAGGTTGTCACGTTTTCCGAAAGAGGTGGCACAGAAGGCAAGTTAAACCCTTACATATGAGTCATGTGTCTCTATAAAAAGTCTATGTCATATGCGTCAGATCGCAATGCGAAGTGGAAGAAAAATCCCAGAAATTCAGCAGGTCGGAGAACGGTGTCATTACACCGCCAGCACATATTGTTTGAGATGCGATTTTTGAGACTGGTCTTCATTTTGGAAACAGGATAGCTCGCTCAGACTCAGCGATAGATGTCTTCTAGCTTGGGAAAGTGTCGAAGAAAGAAGATTAATCACGCTTAATGCTGATTTATGACTGAATGATTATCTAGGTTTAAAATCATTCCAAAGTAATCAAACTGCAGATTAAAACATCGGTTTGACTCTATCTTCATGATAAACGACCAGTAATTTGAGAATTAGTAGTGGGGGTGTGTAGTGAAGGTAGACACTAAGCGTGAAAGGATTAATTTTGAATTAGTCTCGTATTTTTACAAAGATCGTATTGCTATTTGTCCTATCCTTACTATCAATGATTTGGGATTCAACAGGAGCCTCAGTGGATTGGCTCAGAAAACATATTAAAGCGCTATCGATTATTTTTGTGACTGTTCTTTTCGCTTACTTCTCGCAGTTTGCGGTTTCTAACTGGTTAGTGAAGAAAAAGATCAAGGAAGATATCTCCGTGCTCTCTGAACTCTACTCTGAGCTCTATCGTCAGAGTTTTGAGCAGATGCGGACGCTTGAAGAAAACTTGCTCTATCAGTGTGACAATGATGATGTAGAGTTGATGAGCGAGTCAAAGAATCAAAATCTCTTCATAGAGTATGTTGATCTGCACCTCCCCAGTGGCCGTTCTTGTTCGATCTACAACGTCGACAAGGCCGGACGTGAGTTGATGACCTTTTCCTCCGAAGAAGAGATCTTCTTTGACCGTGTATCACTCATTTTGAGTGATCATCAATTTGAAGAGATGCGTCTTCAAAACAATCAAGGTCTTCTGCGATTCATCTTTCAACAGCCAAGAAACTTCCTGTCTAATTGTGACCGCTGCCTATATATGGTGGTAAGGGTAAATGGTCAGGAGATATCACTCTACCAACGAAACGATTTGCCTTATCGTCAGGTCTACAGCGGAGAGTTGGATGGTGACATTAATGTCAGTTTGTACATCAATGAAGATGGGGTTGAATATCTGGTCGGGGATCTTGTGATTCTGTTCGGCGCGTTGGTGATTTTGTTTGGGGTCTTAGTAGCCGTGGGTGTGGAACTCAACCAATCAGAACGCAAAGGACTCAGTGGTCTTCTCAATGAAGCTATCGAGTCAAATGCCCTCAAGCCTTTCTATCAGCCGATTGTTATGCCGGAAGGTAATGGCTATAGAATCGTGGGAGCAGAAGTGCTGGTTCGCTGGCAGGCTAGCCACGGCGAATTCATTCCGCCGGATACCTTTATCCCGCTTGCAGAACAAAACGGGGCAATAGACAGGATTACCGACCAACTGATAGACAACGTATTGGCCCACCTCAATGACATTCGAGTGCCAGAAGGGTTCTTTGTCAGTGTTAACGTATCTCCGAGTTATCTGGAGAAATTTGATACTGCGGACAAAATCCTTAGCAAAATTGAAGAAGCAGGTTTGGACCCTCATCTGCTGTCGCTTGAAATTACTGAGCGGACAAAGTTTGGCGATCTTAATAAGGCTGCAGTTTGTATCGAAGCGCTGACAGATAGAGGCATCTCTATCAAACTGGATGACTGTGGTACGGGCTATGGCGCTTTTTCATACCTTCACGTGCTAAACATCGACACCATTAAGATTGATCGTATGTTCGTCGATGGTATTGGCATGGAAGAGTTTAAGAACACCATTCTTGATTCCATTCTCGCGTTTGCACGTGAATCTAAGCTCCACGTAGTCGCAGAGGGTGTGGAAACCAAAGTTCAGGCTGACTACCTGATTAAATCTGGGGTCGAAATGCTCCAAGGTTCTTATTTCGGTGACCCTGTGCCTTTCGAGGTTTTCCGCAAGCTGGTAGATAACGACGAACTCATTGGCGCCTCAAACATGGCCATTCAGTAGCCATTACCCAAAATGCCTGAACCCTCTCTCCATCAGGTTTTTTGGGTAAATGATCACACAATTTAGCAAGGTGTGAACGCCATCAATATATTTCCTGCTAAGTGATAGAATAATCAATTAGATCAATTTGTTATCTTTTCGTAAATCAGTCCACTAATGACTAGACTTGAAATGATCTTCTTAGAAAAACGTTCATTTAATTAACCTCTGACAGATTGGTCTGAGGGGAGAGAAACCCTTTAGGGTATACCCAAACGGCCTGAAGATGCTCGCATTCAGAGGTCATCAATGCGTTCAATTCAAGGCAAATTTCGCGAGGAATAGTGATTCTATTTCCGTGGAATTTAACGAAGAAGTG
>NZ_LASY01000091.1:0-9760 GCF_000973155.1 Grimontia sp. AD028
TTCAGGTTGTTTGGGTATAAGCGTATTCAGAGCGTTGCGCCTGGGTGAATCAGGCGAATCACCAACGAACCTGCTGCACGCATTGATTCGACATTGTGGCTCAATACCACGCCACCTTCCGGCGCATGGTAGCGGTATTCCTCTTCACCAAAGCTGTCATATTGGATCGCCAGCAGCTGATCTTTTTCTACAGTCTGCATCAACTCAACCTGCGGAAGAATAAAACCACCTTGAACAGCGCGAATACTGGTCACACGGGCGCTTTCAATGGCAGGCTCAACCGCGGCAAATTCGCCATCAATCAAACCGTAAAGGGTGAAGATGTTCAGCATGCCACGTACGGTGCGGTTGACCATTTCCATATCAGTATAACGGCCGACACCGGCTTCAACAGTGATGCTCGGAATGCCATTCTGATTCCAAACGGTTTCCAGGATACCCGGGTCGCCCGGATCGTTCAGAATGGCATCTGGGTTCATCAAGCGCGCCATGTTTACGGCGTCATCTAAACGATAATCCGCGAACACATAAAGCGGATAGCGGGTGCCAGATGTTTGCGTGTGTAGGTCAATCGCCAGATCGGCATTTGGCTGGAGAAGGTTACGCCAGATAGGATCAAGATAGCGCTGAGGTTCGTTACCTTGCGGATTGCCCGGGAAATGGCGGTTCAGGTTGCCACAGGAAACGTCAGGGTCAGAGGAAAAGAAATCGCGGCTGTGGTGCAGCATACCGCTCAGGTTGACGGTAGGCACGATGGTCACACAGCCTTTCAGTGATTTACCATGCAGTGCACGGGCAATCGCTTGTGCTGACAAAACGCCATTATATTCGTCACCATGAACACCGGCGGTGATCATAATTTTCTTACCCGGCTCAGTGCCCTTAAACACCCATACAGGAAGGTGTTGCCACTGTGCTAATGCGTCGGTTGCCGCACGGAACCAAAACTTGTGTGAGCCTGCATCCAGTTGGTCCACATCAAGTGAAGAGATCACGGACAAACCGTCGATTTTGTTTCCTTCAATACACTTCGTCATTACGTCAGTTCTTATTTTTAAGAATTTTAGAGGTCGTTAAAACTCAAAAAAGGCGAGATTGTCATCCCGCCTTTATTCATATCGATAATACTTTAAGCTTACGCGAAGCCAGTGAGATGTGCACTCACAACTGTGATACTTGCGATGACAAAAAGTAAAAGCATAAACCGCCAGACAAACTTCGCCCAGTTGCCCCAATCTATTCGACACACACCCAGTGTAGCCATCAATGAAGCAGATGTCGGTACAATGATGTTGGTCCATCACACAACTGGAAGGCCAGAAACGTAATTTGAAGGGGCACACCAGCAATATCAGATAATGGTGCCAGCATTAGCATGGGCAACGACAAGGAAAATGACTGTGTCCAAAAACGTTTGAATTCGTCAATGGGATCCAGTGATGCCCGATGGCAGTTGGAGAGACGTTGGTTAGAATGAAAGAAGTAGGGCATGGATGTAAGAGGTGAAGCAATGTCTTTTGATCTCAAGACGCTGATTGAGCGTTGTGAAGAAGCTCTTGAACAGGAAAACCCGCAACAAGCCATTAAGCGATTGTTGAGAGAAAGTCTCCGCGATCCCGGTTCGGTCAAATTAGCGCTCATGCCTGGTAACCGAGCGGATTTCGAGTTTCTGTATGAGTCAGATGATCTCACCATTCTTCATTTTATTTGGGCACCTAAAATGACCATGCCTGCACATAATCATAACCTTTGGGCAGTTGTGGGTGTCTATGAGGGAAGAGAAGATCATATTTTTTGGCAAAAAGCTGGAGACAGTAGATTTGGAGAAGCCGACATTCGTGCTGTTGGTGCCGCTTCTATCGCTGCAGGAGAAGTGCTGAGTATGGATAATCAAGCCATTCATTCAGTGACTAACCCGACACATCTTTTCGCTGCAGGTATCCACATCTACGGAGGAAATTTCAGAGAAGCGGACAGAAGTGGCTGGGATCCCATCCTTCTTCAAGAAACGCGATTGGATGCCGAAAAAAACCAAGCCATTTTTGATGTGGAAAACGAGGTATTGGATTTGCTTGAACGCAGGCATAAATAGCAAAGACCAACTCAATCTAAAGTGGTTAACACGAAGCAGCTGAATATGGGGGAATCAGTCGTTGCTATCCTCTCTGTGCTCAGCATTTGTGCGCCGCCCCTGGGGTCTGTTCACCTTTGGTGATAAAAGTTGCGGGTTGATAGCCGACCTAACCTTGTCAAAGACCAACACGCAACTTGGGAGCTTTCATAACAAGGAACACGGCGAGTGCGCAGACTATGAAGCCAATAATGGTGGCCGTTGAAAACGCTTCATCAAAGAACAGCCAACCCTGAATCGCGGTAACGGGCGGAACCAGATAAATCACCGAGGTGACTTTCGATGCGGCGCCCTGGCCAACCATGTAAAGGTAGAGCAGCACTGCAATGACTGACAACGCCAGTACTGACCAAATCATGGTGAGTGTAAACGTTAACGACCAAGTCACTTCGAAGCCCTCCACCAACCAGGCAATCGGCAAAAAGAACACACCAGCCGCGACATATTGCCACATTGCACAAGCAACCAAATCAACGCCCTGACAAAAATGCTTTTGGTACAAAGTACCAAGAGTAATGCCAAGTAGTGCCAGAAATACGAACAGATAGGCATAGAAAGGTTGAGCGTCGATATTCCAACTCATCTTGCCTTGCACAACCAATGCGATGCCGAAAATACCCGCGAGCAATCCAACCCACTGCGCCGGATTAAGCCGCTCGCTGGAAAGATTAATCACAATCAGCGCGGTCAGGATTGGCTGGAACCCAACCAATAAGGATGACAAACCAGCGGGCATGCCATAACCAATCGCAGCAAACACGCCGCCGAGATAAAAACCGTGGATTAACAGCCCAGACATTAGAACGTGAAACAGCAATTTGCCTTTAGGCATCACAGGTTTCATTACGCCTAGAATCACCACAAACACCAAGACATTCAGCACCATGCGGATAAACAGGAAAGTGGCAGCATCTGCATAGGGAAGGCCAAATTTGGCCCCGATAAAGCCTGTGCTCCAAAGCAAGACAAAGACAAAGGGAATGGCGCTTTTCAGCATGAGGCAGCAATCCTTGCGCGATGAGAGTGAGTCGAGAAGTGATTAAAACGCAATCAGTGTACGAAAACAAGGAAAATGACTGCGTCCAAAAGGCTATGAATTCATATGAATAAGTGGGTCAGTATATGAACGACGAAAAAGCCCACAGATGTGAGCTTTATGCGTTGGAACGACAGGTTAAGACAACCAATCCAGACTGAGCAGTAATCTTGGGGTACTTCCGGGAGCGGGAGATCGATGAACAATACCGCGGCCTTCATTGCCGACCCAGGCTTCACCTTTCAGTATTGCGACCGCACCGGTGGGGATTTCTTTGATCCTAGAAGAGGAAACAGATTGCTCTGGTAATTGCCCCAGTGAGCTAGAGCGCTCAACGTCATTCTCATCAATCCATTCCGTACCACGACCAGAGTATGTGACCAGCAATCTGGCTGGGACGCGGTCGATATGGAAACGCGGACACATGGTTGTATCCAACACCTGAAGGCGAACACCCAAGGCGTCGGGTTCGAAAAGGCATCGATACATTTCGACCACATCTTCCACATCCGCTAACCAACTCTGTATACCCTTGAGATCCAACGCCCATTTAGGCAGAAGCTCCCAGATAGACAGCGAGTTTTCCAGTGCGACAAAGCGATTGTATTTTCCTACCCGAGTAGCGAACTGGTCGGCAAACTCTCTGCAATCTTGCGAAAGCTCGCGCTGCCAGACGGTAAGATTCACGTCTTCCCGGAATATTTCGGTGAGGCATTCTGGGTGGGTATTCTGAACCGTCACTGGCCGGGTGACAGTATCGAACTCCGCTATCATGGACAGTCTCCAAATTGTTTATTTTATGAAATGTTATAACATAACAAAAGTCTGGCGGCGACTGTTTAGCTGCAGCTACTTAAACCCCATTACTCACTCGGTATGGCAACTTCTGTCCTGTCCGAAATCCGATTTGTTGATAGCTTGAGTCTTCGGCAGATCTGATTGAAAGGTCACTCGCTAAGCAACCTCTTGTTTCTGAAGCCAACTCTGGCTTTTGATACCTTCGCCGAAAGCTTGAAAGTAGCTCGCTATCTGCGTGTTTCTAAAGAGAGGGTCTTAAGGGGAGCAAGAGAACATGGAAAGTTTGGGGCTGATTTATTTTCATCTGGTAACGGCAGTGCTGTCATTTTTGCTGGGAACCTATTTGCTTGCCAGAAGAAAAGGGAGTCCGCTACATAAGCGTCTTGGTAAGATATATATGCTTTTGATGGTGGCAACGGCCATCTCTACCTTGTTTATTCCGTCGCAGGTGGGGCCTCAGGTGTTTTATCACTTTGGCTATATTCATATCCTCAGTATTGTCACTCTCTACACCGTGCCTGAGTCCTTCATTGCAATTAGAAAGGGTAATGTGAAAAAACATCAGCAAGGCATGGTGATTTTGTATGTTTTGGCGCTATTGGTCGCGGGTGCATTTGCGTTTACGCCGGGAAGATTACTGCATACTTGGCTGTTTGCTTAGTCTCGTCGAGTGACAAAAAAGGCTGCTTGGCAGCCTTTTTTATTATCAGAATTTATAGACAGCCCCAAGGCTGAACTCCCAACCCAAATCATTTTGTATAAGGGGACTGCCGCTATCATGGTGCTCAAGTGCAACTTCAGAAATGGCCAACCAGTTTTCAGAAAGATCGTAAAGGGCGATAACACCGCCTTTGTACACCCAGGTTTCGTCAGCGCTGAATTCGGCTAAGCCAGAGGCAGAAGACTCCTGAGCTGAGATGGAATACAGATGCTGGGAAAGCTTCTCGTCGCGATAATTCACTTCCACGTAAGGTGACAAGACAAAGTTGGTGATGGGCGTGTCGAACGCTCGGCCGAGATGAAGTTGGATTTCGTAGCCGTTGTGCTCGTCGGTAACATCATGAAGATAAGTGAGGCGGGCTCCGACAGTACCGACAGTCACGCCAAGCTCGCCATTGCCATCGCGGTTATTTATCCCTGAAGGGATGTCGTCGAAATCGTCAGAAACTTCTGCAAAGCGAAGGTTACCGGAAAGGCCAATAAACGGGATAGGGTTGTAAGTGAACAGACTGCCATCAATAAAGCCATGCTCACTGTTGTAAAACAGGTATGGTTCAGCCCCTGCCTTTGCGCCTTGATTTGAAAAGACTGATTCTCCGACAGTCAGTCCGGCACCGACAAAACCAAAATCCTTGTATTTATCCTGTGCTAAAGCTGGCGTCGCGATGATAGACAGCAACAAATGGGACAGGATTGATATGACGCGTTTTCTCATTACAGCTCTCCTTTTCTATGAAAAAGAAGAACTGCAATGGAGGAGGTTTCTTTCAGCGGACTTTGGCAAACAGCTAGCTTTGCCGGTTACCTTTGATGAGATCTTCGATGGTCTCAGTCACTTGTTTGAGTTTCAGGCTTTGCTCTTTGTAACTCATCGAGACTTCTGAGGTTTCATTGGCAATCTGGTGGTTGTTGTTGACGATTCCTGTCATGGATTCCATGGCAGAATTCACCTGAATGAGGCCTTTCATTTGCTGGTTGAACGCCTGACTAAAGGAATCAATTTCCTGCGCCAACCCTTCAATTTTGTTGGAGATATTCGAAAAACTGACCTGGGTTTGTTCTGAAAGCGCCTTACTTTCCTTCACCCGCAATTCTGTGTCTTGCACTATCTGGCCAACGGTGACCATTGAGTCTTTCAGCAGCTTATCGATATCTTGCGATGCCTGACCCGACATTAAGGCCAACTGGCCCACTTCCTGAGCCACAACGGCGAACCCGCGTCCGTGCTCGCCTGCACGCTCGGCTTCTATAGAAGCATTGAGTGACAGCAGCTTGGTTTGAAAAACAATGTCATGAATAACCTTGGTGTAATCGGAGATCTTTCTGATGATCTCGTTTATTTCCTGCAATTGCTTGTTGGAGTTTTCAATCAGCACGACCGAATGCGCCATCTTGTCCATGTTCTTGCTGCCGTCAGAGCTGAGCGCTAACGTGCCTTTGGACACATCCAGACAGGTCAGGACGTTTTCATTGGTGCGCTCCACCATCTCCCGGATTTCAGACATGGCAGAGACGTTGGAATCCAGCGCACTTCGCTGTTTCTCAACCCCATTGGCAATGTCTTTTGCGCCTTGCAGAACAAGCTGGGAATTTTCCTGTGCAGCTTCAGATACATAGGCGAGGTCTTTGGTGATTGAAATGAGCGGCTTAGAAAGTCGCATTGAGACGAAGTAGATGATCAGGCAAAGCAGAATGATGATGCTGACAAAGCAAAACAGCACCACTTGCAGATTCCTTTGCAGTGCCGCCGTTGCAGCCTTCTCGTTGTAGGTAATATTCAGCACACCAAGCAAAGTGCCATCAGGAGAGAGGATTTCTTCCGAGTACTTCAATGCCCCTTCATTGGCTTCCTTTGGGGCGGTTTCTGTGTAAGGCACCCCAAGGCTGTCCATAAACTGGATATGGTCAATATCCTGATCTTTCATGCCAACCTGAACAAACTCCTCCAACGCCGACAAGTCATAATTCATGATATATGTCTTGCTGGATTGATTCAGAAAGTTGGCCAATGACTGCACTTTCCCTTTTTGTATTTGTGAGAGCTCTTGTGCAGTCATGTGATGGAAGAACACAGCCGCCAAAACCAGCAATGCGGTGATACTCCCGATCAAGGGAACAAGAATCCGGTATTTAAGCGACAACCCTTTAAAAAACGACATCCACTTATTCATGGCTTCACTTCATGCTGTTGACTGGAATCGCTTTGCCATTCTCGATTTTCGTCAGGTAAACATCGTCCAAGCCCTGTCTATCAGACTTACTGAAGTTCACATTAAGGCCACCAAAGCTCTTGTTGCTGATGTTTTCCATCGCGCTGACAAAATTGGATCGGGTGAGTGATTGACCAGCCTGTTGCAAGGCTTCAACTATCACCATGGCATTTAAATAGCCTTCCAGTTGGGTGTAGTAAGGGCTCTCAACGCCTTGGGCGGCGAGATCTTTTTTGAAGTCTTCAATAATGCGAAGATCACTTTCATCTGGGTTCGGCATGACTTGGGAGATATAACTGCCGTCGCCGTCAGCACCTAATTCTGCAATCAGCTTTTTAGTGCCCACAAAAGAGATATTGGCGAACTTAGCGTCAAAGCCTTTCTGATTTGCCAGTTTGATGAAGGCACCGCAGGCTTTGTAAGCGCCGACCAAAATCACGGCATCCGGATTTTTGCTCATGATGCTGTTCAGCCCTTGCTCGACATCCAATGTATTTCGGGTATATCTGCCTTCCGCATGGATTTTGAGGCCGCGTTTTCTTAGCGCGCGTTGCACGCCCGCTTTACCTGCTGCGCCATAGCCGTCGTCCTGAATAAACACAGCAATTTTCTTATATCCCAAATCATTGATGAAATGGTTAACCAGCTTTTCTGTTTCATTGAAGTAGCTGGCGCGGATATTAAAAATATTCGGATTGGCAGGGGTGCGGAGAAATTCTGCACCAGTGAAAGGGCCAATATAAGGGACTTTTGCGCGGTTCACTTCGGGAACGACGGCTTTTGAAGTGGGTGTGCCAACGAAACTGACGAGGGCAAAGACTTTGTCAGTGTAAATCAGCCTCTTTGCATTCTTGGCTGCGCGATCTGGCTCGTAACCGTCATCAAGGGAAATGACCTTGATCTGCCTGCCATGAACGCCGCCTTGCTGGTTAATTTTTTCAAAGTAGGCGAGGGTACCCGCTTTCACCCCTGTGCCTAAACCCGAGGCTGGGCCGGAAAGGGCATTACTCATGCCGAAAGTTATGGTGGTGTCAGTGACACCGACCTCAGCAAAAACGGTATATGGTAGCGCGAGAAAGGACACCATTATCCAGCGTAAGAATTTCATCACGAAGCCCCTTACTAACTATTTGGTTATTAGTGAGTATAGGAAACATAACCAATGTTTCATCATTGAGATTTTGTGATGTCGAAATCAGTGCTGGTTACAGGCAGGGATATTCGTAAAGCGCGGCATCAAAGCCTTCTACTTCCCGTCGGTCAATGAAATAAAAACCGAACGATTCGTAGAAATTACGAAGCCTTGGTCTATCACCGTGGCAATCACAGCGCAGCCACTGTCTTCCCTCTGACTTAACTAAGTCCACCATAGCCTGTAAAACGCGATGACCAATACCACGGGTAATAAAGGCATCGCCAATCACTAGTTTGTGAAAAAACAAAGAGTCATTAGTAGTGATTTGAGGCCAGAAAAGAGCATCCATTTCGAGGATGAAGACACCGCCGATGATCTTGTCTTCTTCTTTGACCAGATAAAGACTGTCATCGCCGTATGCTTTTTGTAGTGCAGACACCGAGACCTCTTCGCGCTCCCAAAGAGGGATCCCCGCGCTTTCGAGTCTTTCAATGGCTTCAAAAAGAAACCCTTCAATTGTTCGCCAATCGTCAGGATGATTAGATTTTGTCAGTGATATCGGCATAGTTCCCGGTGTTCTGCGACCGCGGCGTTGAGTTTAGACCTCTGACGTTTCAGACAGGGACTTTTTCAGCGAGCGGGCTTTGTTAAGTTCAATTTTATAGGCAGCCAACAGGGTGGAAAGATCACTCACTTTCACCGTGCAATTGCCCTCGTTGTCCATCGAGTTTAGAACGTCGTCGTTAAGTCTGGCGAGTGCATTACGCGTCGCCGGAGTATCAGTTGTAATAGGCATTGTTATTGACTTTTTTGTTATTAATGTTGGGCTATTTAATCAGAAAGCGACTCAGGGAAACAATCTGGTTTTGAAACGGATTGTTTCAGTCAATCGAAGTGTAGCGCTTGGTGTCATAGACGGCAGGGTTGGTGCAAAAATTAACCAGAAAATTAGACTTGTCACCCAATTGTAATGAAATTAGCCGCTTAAAGTTACTCAAAGCGGCCATTCACTAAATTGTTAGGATGTCATTTCAGGAACGGAAAATGCGTGTTACTTGGTTTCAAGAGCACTGAGTTTTGCGATCAACTTGGAATAATGTAGACGCCTACTCGGTGTGGGTAGGGTAAATCAAAGCATCAGTATTAAAGCCACGAGATTTAGCGGCTTTGATGAAGGCTTTCATCACGTCTTCCGATACTTGAGGCGTTCTCGCCAGCAGCCACAGATAGTCAGTGTTGTAACCAGAGACGAAGGCGTAATCGTAGTTTTCACCCAATCCAAACACCACGTAAGACGAGTAGAAAGGACCAAAGAAGGAGACTTTCAAATGTGCGACATCACGTTCAGCGACGAAGTAGGCTCGGCCTAACGCTTCACTCCATTCTTTGTCTTCATCGCTGTAACCACGGTTAATGACGTTGATGCCACCATCTTCGCGTGGTGTGTACTCTGCGGAAACCGAAGAAAGGCCGCGTTCAAAGGAGTGGTCGAGTCTTGCGATTTCGTACCATTTTCCAAGATAGCGTTGTTCGTCAAATCCGGTGACAGGCTCAACGCCTTCAGGAATGGATTGGCAGGCGGTCAGGCCAAAAAGAGAGGCCGCAATCAAGAGCGCTTTAAACATAAATCATGTCTTCTTTTTATTGTTGGTTAGTGTGTTTTATACCCAAACAACCTGAAGATGCTGGATTCAGCGAGATTGACTGGCATTGTGATCGCGGCGTTCCTT
>NZ_LASY01000092.1:0-47482 GCF_000973155.1 Grimontia sp. AD028
CATGAGAAGCCGATAACGCAGCAGAAATTCCCCACAAACGCTGCCCGAAGGGTTCGACTGCGCGTCCCGTACTCTAAGCGTTTTATGCTTTGTTGAGGTGTATTTGCTTAGAATAACTAGGCGGCACACACCTCGCCGCGCCTAAAACGCTTATAGCGAGAACAAAATTTAACCACCAAAGGTCAACAGCCCCTAGGGCCATAAAGTGTGCGCTTAATATCCGCTCCGCGACTGACGCAAATGTAAGACACTGTACTATAGTTAAATCAATGTCAGTGGATAGGGAAATATTCGCAATGAGATCAATAGGTAACCGGAGTTTTAGCAAGGCTATTCTTGCCTTGGGTATCGCCCTCAGCAGTGCCTTTCTAATAATTGCAACCAAAGCTGTGGCGCATGCAGGCGCACACGATGATGAGTCCCAACCACTTGTTTTTGGTATTGTCCCCCAGCAATCCTCAGCAAAACTGATCCGAAGCTGGAGCCCGGTGATGAAGGAGATCAGTGAACTTTCTGGCCTAAAGATCCGATTTGCCACGGCACCTAACATCCCAGAGTTTGAAAAACGTTTAGCGGAAGGGAAGTATGACATTGCTTACATGAACCCCTATCACTTTACCGTTTTCAATCAATCACCCGGTTACAAAGCCATTGCCCATGCCAAAGACAAGCGAATTAAAGGCATTCTGGTAGTGCGGAAAACGTCGGGCGTGACATCGCTTGAAGATTTGGATGGAAAAAGGCTGGCCTTTCCTGCGCCTGCCGCATTTGCTGCCACCTTGCTGACTCAAGCCACACTCAAAAACAAAGGTATCGTGTTCGAACCACACTATGTCGGTTCCCACGACTCTTCCTATCTCGGCGTGGCTGATGGCCTGTTCGACGCAGGAGGCGGCATTGTGCGTACACTGGGTGGGGCACCTCCTAACGCCAAAGACAACCTAAAAGTACTCCACACCACTAATGGCTTTACGCCTCATGCCATAGCCTCGCACCCGTCCCTTTCAGACGATCAACACCGACGGTTACAGGAAGCGTTTGTGACGCTGGGGAGTACACCAGATGGCAGAAAAGCATTGGAGAAATTGAATATCAAAGGCTTCCAAAGTGCAGTCGACAATGACTGGAATGACGTCCGTGCCCTCAATATTTCCGTGATTGAAGCCAAGTAACACTGACAGGATCTAAAAAGCGATGACGTTTCGCCTAAAGACGATTCTGGGTATTGCGCTTATCGAGCTTATCTTGCTCGCGATACTGATTGTCTCTGGGATCGGCTGGCTAAGGGATTCTAACGAGCAGCAGATCATTAACGACGGTAACAGGCTTTCCAATACCTTTGCCATCGCCGTGCGTGACGCCATTATCTCCACTGACCTCGCCAACCTCCGCGCCTTTACCCGTGAAGCGATTCGTGACGGTGATATCGCCTACATCCGAATCATGAACGACCAAGGACAGGTGTTGGCAGAATCAAATACCCTTAGTGATGGCGCGGTCGCACCGGATTATGCGCAATCGCCCTCTGATGCGATTGATGGGATTTATGATATCCGCCATCCAGTCGCTATCGATGACTATGTCGTCGGCCAGATTGAAGTCGGATTAGATGTCAGCGCATTCAGTCAGCTTATCGATGATGCTCAGAAATATGCTGTTTCCATCGCAGCCATCGAAATGGTGTTGGTTGCCCTGTTCTCTCTTGTCTTTGGTTCATTACTTACAAAACAATTATTGACGCTTCGGGAAGGCGCACTGAAAATCCAGAAAAATGGCCCTGGCGAAACCGTGCCCGTAGAAGGCAAAGATGAGGTGGCGCAGGTCGCCAATGCCTTTAATGATATGTCAGTCGCTCTTTCCCATACCTATGAAGAACTCTCCCGAGAAAAGAACCGGTTCAAGCAACTCGCTGCCCAAAACAAAATGCTGGCGGAAATCGTTGAGCAATCCCACGAAGCCTATTTGATCATCGATCTGGGTGGCTATGTGGCGCTGTCAAATGACGCGCTGAATGAGTTACTCGGGTACAAAGAGCGGGAAACCTGTGATAAAGACTTTCAGGTACTTCTGTTCGGTGAACATACGTCTGAAGTCGGTGCCTACCAACTGCAGGAGGCCATCAATAAGGGCGAGCGAATCACCGTAAGGGCAGAATGCTTTACCCGCACTGGCAAGTCTTTCCAAACCGAAATTACCGCCTTTCCTATCATCAATGCTGGCGGAATTACTGACCGGTATGTGTTGATTGTCCGTGATGCCAGTGAGCGCCACGAATTTGAAGAAATGCTCAGAGAAGCCGCTTCTGCCGCCCGTTATGCCACCGAAGCCAAATCGCAATTCCTTGCCAATATGAGTCATGAGATCCGTACTCCGATGAACGGCATCATCGGCATGTCTGAAATGCTGAAGGAGTCTTCCTTAACCAAGGAGCAAGCCGGGTTTGCCAGCATTATCAATTCCTCCGCCAAAGACCTGTTGCAGCTTATCAATGATATTCTGGACTTCTCCAAACTGGAGGCGAAAAAGTTAAAGCTGGACTCAGAAAGATTCTGTCTGGCCGACACTATCGAGGATGCCGCCTCTCTCGCTGCCCTCGCCGCTGCGGGTAAAGATTTGGCGGTGGTTATCGATATTCCTCCCAGCCTGAATACCGAGGTGCAAACCGACGAGCTACGGTTACGTCAGGTGTTTAATAACCTGCTGAGTAACGCCGTCAAGTTTACCGAACATGGTTACATCCGTTTCCAGTTGCGCGGCGAGTATGACCCCCAGAGCCGGAACTCCACATTCACCTTTTCAATCGAAGACACAGGCATTGGTATTCAGGAAGACAAAATTGAAAATGTGACCAAAGCATTTGAGCAAGTCGACAGTTCCACGACCCGTCGTTATGAAGGAACAGGTTTGGGGCTTTCCATTACGAAAAACCTGCTTGAGCTGTTTGGTACTGAATTGGAAGTACAGTCTGAGTTCGGTAAGGGAAGTATATTTTCTTTCTCCCTCACCTTACCGACCTTTGAAGATTTAGAAAGCACCCAAGGCGCGCTGATAAACCAACACATCGCCGTCATCAATGCCGACCCTTTACATCGCCCAATCATTGATCGCTATTTTACCCATTGGCAGGCAAAACTGACTTACCTGACAACACCGGACGTGCTGGAAGCATCGAAGACAACATTTGATGCCGCTGTCATTCTCGCCGCCGATGCAGCGGATCTTCTTCCTGAACCTTACTGTCCTTGGGTTGGCGTGATCCCAAATTTAGCTAATTTTGAGCGAAATCCGAATGGCATTGAGCAAAGGTTTATCGTCAAGCCTCTTCGCATGGGTCAACTACTGCAAGAATTACAACTCAGTTTGATGATGGAACCTTCCGCTATTGCTTCCCAACCGGTCAAAACACAAAATGACCATTCAGCGTTGCAATCATTGTCCATAGCGGTGGTCGATGACATCGAATACAACCGGGAAGTCACCAAAATATTTCTTGCCGGGGTAACAGACAATGTTGTTTATTTTGAGAACGGTAAGGAGTCGATTGACTACTACAAGAAGAACCCGTTCAACATCCTTATCACTGACATTTCGATGCCAACTATCGATGGCTATGAGCTGACCGCACGTTTGCGTCAATTTGAGCAGGAACATGATGTCCCTCACTTATACATTATTGGGCTATCCGCCCATGCAGGGAAAGAAGATTTTGAACGGGCAATCAATGCGGGCATGGACAATTACCTCACCAAGCCCCTAAAACGCGCAGATCTGATTGACGCTATAAACCAAGCCGCTGCCTCCAGAATAGAAGCAGCAAAAACTTGATTAACTATCGATAAAAGCCTGAAGGCTCGCTAAATCTGGCAGTGCGGTCATCGCACCTTTTTGCGTGGTCGCCAATGCGCCACAGGCATTTCCCCAGAACACCGCCTCTTTTGCCGTTTCTGCGTTTTTCCAGCTATCACCAGAAATACGGGAAAGATACCCCAGCAAACCACCCACAAATGCATCTCCAGCCCCTGTGGTATCAACAGGGCTCACGACTTTTCCGGTGATAAGCGACTGAACACCATCCATCACCAGCCAAGCGCCCTCTTTACCCTGGGTGATCATAATCATCGGAACACCCAACGCTTTCACCTCGGCCAAAGCCTCTTCCAGTTCACTTTTCTGTGTCAGGAACAGCAATTCATCATCTGAGAATTTCACCACATCCGCCATTGCGACAGCACGCATCACAACCGGAATGATCTCAGATTGGTTCTGCCAAACTTCATCGCGAAGGTTAGGGTCGAAGCTGACGAAGCCGCCAGCCGCTTTAATACGCGATATTGCCTCAAAGGTGCTGCTGCGGGTCGGCTCATTGGCCAAGGCGATAGAGCAAGTGTGTAGCCAATCTCCCGCACCAAAAACAGGAATGTCTTCTGGCTGCATAAACTGGTCAGCACTCGGCTTCACCATAAAAGTGAAGCTGCGCTCGCCGCTGTCATCCAAGTCCACCACCACGGTTGAAGTGCGCTTGTCTTCATCCAAAACCAGATGATCGATGTTCACGCTTTCCTTTTTCAGCGTTTGCGCCAGAAAACGGCCAAAAGGATCGTTTCCAACCCGCCCAAAGAAACCTACATCACCATCGAGCCTGGCAACGGCAACTGCCACATTGGCAGGCGCGCCGCCGGGGCATTTCAGGTAAGTCATTTCCGTATCGGGGATCAAATCAACAACCGCATCTCCCGTTAACCACACTTTACTCATCAACTCTCGTCCCTGTTTGAATTCGCTACGGTTTAGCTTAGGCCGCGATATCGACTATACCCAAGCGACACATCCCAAGGTGCTTTGTTTATTGGAAAAAGAAAAGGAAGCTATTCAGCTTCCTTTTCAATCGTTTCCCGTCAATACAGACTCAGGAGTCTCCGCCGTTATCGCTAACAGGCTCAACCATAAATTTGCCTACATCGACTGCAGTGACTTTCACCGATCCACCCGCAGGAACCACTTCGTTGCGGTGTTTTGGTCCTAAGACCAACTTCCAGTTCACACCAGAGTATTTCACCGTCACTGGATTGGTTGCGTCCAATTGTTCTTCAAGGTCGAAAACCAAACCAATAAAGTCGCTGTGAATGTTGTATTCACGGCGAGGACCTTTTTGCGATCGTTTGAGCGGGCGCCAGAGAATAGCAGTAAGCACACCCGCACCAATACCTGAGCCCGCAATCACGGCAGTTAACGTTTCCGGAATGATTCCTGCCCATACCAAACCGCCCGTCACGATGGCTGACACACCCAGTGCCAGCAGAACGATAGTGGAAAGACCCAACAGCCACACTTCGATGATCAGCAGGATTAATCCAATGATAACGGTCGATTCGGCCAAATTGGTTTGCAGGTACGACATCAAATCCATAAGTTATTTCCTAGCATTCAGGGTGTTAATGATGCTCATTGATTCTGCCACCAGCGATGCTGCACTGGATTGGCTATCAGGCAACAATACCACTGAAGACTCCTTCGCAATCGCCTTCTTCGCTTCAATCGCTTTGTCTGCAAGGTCAAGCTGAATGGCTTTTTGGCCTTCTTCGGTTGCCGCCGTGCGACCAACCACTTCCAGAGCCTCTGCCTGCGCTTGTGCAACCGCAAGAATCGCCTGAGCTTCACCTTCTGCTTTCAGGATTTGCTCGGACTTTTCTGCTTCTGCAGCCAATACCCGCGCTTGCTTCTGACCTTCCGCGACGTTGATATCTGCCTGACGTGCACCTTCTGATTCCAAAATCGCAGCTCGCTTCTCACGCTCTGCTTTCATTTGACGCTCCATCGCATCCAATACTGAGCGAGGAGGATCGATATCTTTAATCTCGTAACGCAGCACCTGCACACCCCAAGGCTGCGCCGCCTCGTTGATAGCAGATACGATAGCCGTGTTCAGGCTTTCACGTTCTTCAAAAGTCTTATCCAGCTCCATGCGGCCAATCTCAGAACGCATAGAGGTTTGTGCCAGTTGAGTCACGGAGAAGATGTAATCATCAACGCCATAACACGCTTTCACCGGGTCCAACACCTTAATGTACAGCACGCCATCCACAACCAGTGAAATGTTGTCACGGGTAATTGCCGACTGTGAAGGTACGTCGAACGCTTGTTCCTTCAGGGTTCTCACATACGCCACACGGTCAATAAACGGCACCAGCACGTTCAGACCTGCTTCCATGGTTTTGTTGTATTTACCAAAACGCTCGATCACATAAGCCGTATTCTGAGGAACGAATTTGACTGCTGAACGCAGCGCAATAACCACCAAAACCGCAAGAATGACCCAGGTATTGATGAGTGAAGGTAAGATTTCCAGAAAATCCATTGTTACCACCCCAACTGATTGAAATTTCACCCATCATATCGAATGGGGTACTTCCACTGTGCATCAATATATGGAAATTGAGACGGGGGGAGAAAATTAATGCACCAAATCAGAACATGTCTTTGACTTCTTCAATGTCCACTTTGTAGCCACGCCCTTGAAGTTCATTGTTGAGCTTATGGATATCCTCCAACACTTTGAGGTATTTCGCTTTCTTATCCTCTTTATCCCAGAAGCTCTGCTCGGATTCCGCGACGACCAGTTCATTCCTCAGTTGGCTCAACACATCTAACACATTAAGGTTCACCGCTGCCAAAGCGGAGAAATCTGAACTCTCAAGTTTGTGCAGGAAACGTTTATAGAACGCGAGCACATCCTCTGATTCGTGGATTAGGTTTTCCGTCAACACAGCCCCAATCCCTCTCGCCGTCCCTTTCAGTGAGTGATATTCAGTGAAGAACTTATCCAACAACTCTTCCGGAGAATCTTCGCTTTTGTCGCTTCCCAGTTTTTCAATCGCCAGGATCATCAACTCGAGAGCAATCTCTTTTTCTTCTGAGAACAGATCCAGATATTCGGAAGTGTTGCCCTCAGACGCTTGCGAGAAATCCGGCTCATAGTTAATCGCAGGCGCACCGTCACTGCCAGACTCCTCGGCCAAATCCAAAATGGCATTTTCGGAGAAAAGCGCAAAATCGTTATTATTTTCAGAACGGTAGGCGTGATATTGCTTAATCACAGACAGCAAAACAGGAGGGTCGATAAGTTCTCTTTCTACCAGCAGTTGACCCAAGGTTCCCCGGCGCTTTTCGACTTCTTTATTGATGATGTCGATAAACTCACTTTTCCAGATATTAAGCTGCAGGCAAGCGGTTCTAAAATCCAGGTTTTCATCATTTTGAAGCGTAACAATCGCAAGAAGCTGCTCAGGGGAAATAAGGCCTTTCTCATAGAGGATCTCTACGCTGTGTGGTGTTTTTCTCACCTGCTCAACCATGGCGTCGGCAAGATCGGAGGCTGAAATCAATCCCGCTTCCAGCAAAAAGCTCCCGAGAATTTTCATCTATCCCCCCAATCAAGAAACCGTGTCTGTCTTAAGTATAAGAACAAAATCAGCAACCCGGACAAAGGGCGCTGAGTATCACTAGCGCGCAAAACGCAGCACTTTCTTCAGGTTGATGACCAAAGCCAAATCACCGTTTCCTAATACGGTGGCACCGGAGAAAATCTTCTCCTGATTCATACTCTTATCTAAGGGTTTGATCACGATATCCAAGAAGGCGCGCACATCATCAACGACCAACCCCCAGTGCTGCCCCCTATCTTTAAAGGTCACCACACTGACTGACTTTCCCTGTTCATACAGAGACTGAAAGCGTTCTTCACTCGCCAGCGCCCCAAGATAATCCTTCGCTTCAATCAAAGGCGTGACAGTACCTTTCCTCAGCATGGTGGCAGCGCCGTTATCAAACCGGATGGAAATCTCATCATCATCGCGGCTGACACCGACAATCCCAGAAATTTCAGAAGACGGAATGGCATAATTCAGGCCACCGATTTGCAGTAAGGCGACTTTCAGCGTTGCCATTGTCAGTGGGAACATCATTGAGACTTCGGTACCGATACCAAATTCTGAGTAGATATCGACAGTGCCCTTTATCTCCTCTACTTTGCGTTTCACCGCGTCCATTCCCACACCGCGACCCGACACAGAACTCACTTGCTCCGATGTGGAAAGCCCAGAATGGAAAATCAGCTCCATGGTTTCTTTGTCTGACATCCGGGCCGCTTGCTCTTGTGAAATCACCCCCGTGCTGATGGCCTTATTCAGCACTCTCTGGGTATCGATACCTTTGCCATCATCCTGAATGTTAATGACGACCTTGCCCGATTCGTTGTAGGCGTGAATGAGCAGTCGGCCAATCATTGGTTTCCCTGCGTCAATGCGTTCATCAGGCATTTCAAAACCGTGGTCAACCGCATTTCTCACCAAGTGGGTCATCGGCTCATTAATGGCATCCAATACATTGCTATCGAGCTCGATGTTCTCACCGATGATCTCAACGTCGACTTTCTTCCCCAGCTCATTGGAGAGATCACGCACCATTCTCCGGTATTTACTCAGTAAGTTACCGATGGGGCGCATCCGGGTTTTCAGCAGGTCACCCAGCATGTTGTCAGAGATGGTCATCAACTTGTTAGAAAGCTCTGTCAGGCGCTGGTTGTCTTCCTGCTCGGCCAAATCGACCATCATATTGCGTATCTGAACCAGTTCTTCGGTATGACTCATCAGCTTTTCCAGCAGCTGGGATTTCACACGTGTGGTCTGCTCGAAATTCGACTGGAGAGGGGAGTTCGTTGGCGTCTTGGTTTTTGACAGAAACTTACGCCCTGACACTGTCTTCGATGTGTTTTCCTGGCCTTCCGGTTCAACCAAAGAACAGAGATAAGCCAACTCATCC
The DNA here is from genome assembly GCF_000973155.1 of Grimontia sp. AD028. Classification (NCBI taxonomy): domain Bacteria; kingdom Pseudomonadati; phylum Pseudomonadota; class Gammaproteobacteria; order Vibrionales; family Vibrionaceae; genus Grimontia; species Grimontia sp. AD028. Next base: position 8,818 of record NZ_LASY01000092.1, read on the forward strand.
GCCACATCACCTTCGAACGCAAAGGTATCTTCACAGAAGCGGATATCAAACGTTTCCTTATTCAGAAAACAGGTCGCCATATCGGCCAGTAAGGCTTCTTTGATCTCGCTGTATTCCTCATTCGGCTGACCGTCGATAAACGAGCGGAAGTCCTCGGCCACCGCATGAATGGCCCGAGCTAAAAGCTCGCTGAGCGTCTCATCCAGCTCACAATCTTCTGCTGCAAGATAATCTGTCAGCGATTGAATATTCAGCAGCAAATCATCAACAGCGCGATAAGGCGTCATGTCATTGGCTTGGTAACCTTCATGGAAAGTAATGAACTGTTCGATTTCCTCATTCACGTTGGAAAGCGATGCAGTGTCATCTATCAGAGCTTCAATATGCTGGGCTTTCTCTGCCAGCGCTTTCAAATGGGTCGTTTGCGATGCTTTTCTTCTCATCCTTCATCCCCATTCATTGCCGCCGTTTTGGATAGGTTTTCTGAACCCTGCGTTTGAAATGATTTCACCGCCGCTTCAATCACACCTGCGATGCCAATCAAAGGAACGGTTCGGCATACTGCTCCCAGCTCTTTCGCCGCTCTCGGCATGCCATAAACGGCGCAACTCTCTTTATCCTGCGCGATGGTGAATGCGCCATCACGTTTGAGGCTTAGCAGCCCCTTGGCGCCGTCTCTTCCCATCCCAGTCATCAAGGCTGCCACTTTCTTGAGTTTTTTGATCCTGAGCGCAGACTGAAACAGGTAATCCACCGACGGTCGAAAGCCATTGACTAACGGGTCGTCGGTAATCCTCACTACCACTCGCTCATCCGGTAGCTGCATGAGCCTAAGATGCTTTCCTCCCGGTGCCACATACACATGAGAACTTTCAAGCAGGACGCCATCTTCTGCTTCACGCACACGGAGCCGGGACGATTTGTCGAGCTTCTCAGCCAACGAGTGGGAATAGTCGGACGGAATGTGCTGAACAATACAAACGGGCGGAAAGGGGCTTGGGAGATTCTTTACCACGCAATCCAGCGCATCTATTCCCCCGGTTGACGCGCCAAGGAGCACCACCGTGTCGACAGGAACGGGGGTTCGCCGTGGTTCGAGCATGTCGGCACATTTCCCCATTTCATAAAGCCAGGCTTTTGTCGCAAGCACAGAGGTTAAAACCTGATTAAAGGTGGGCGGTGTCGCCACAAATTGGTACCTGCCCACCGCCTGATTGAGTTGGTGGAACTCAGCGCCCGTTAGTGCTCTAACATTTGGAGAAATCACAACGATGGGAACACTCTCTCCGCTCTTTACTCCACCTAACCTTTGAATTCCTGACAGCTGATGGGTATCAATCACAATCGCATCCGGCGCCAATGTTGAGGCTTCCTCAAACAAGGTTTCGGCATCAGGAAAACCTTCTATGCTCAGGCCATCTCTATCTTCCAGCACTTCAGAAAAATCTTCTTGGTTTAGCGCAGTCTGCGTCGAAAATACCCTGTGCAACTTGGTTATCCTGGAGTGGGAATCTCTGGATGGCGGGTATTGCTCGGCAACAAAGCGAAAGTCCACTTCACCGGAGAAAGGGTTGAAACGGACTTGTCGCCCTTCTGAACTGCCAATTGACACCCCGAGCACAGGCACGCCATAGAGTGCCAACAATTCGAACGCGACTGAGATGTTCCTGACACCAATTTGCTGTGACTGTAGGAAGTCGCCACCTTTAAGTTGGGCACCACCAAGCACCCAGGCCGTCAGATTTTCGAGCCGCGAAGAGGTGTGCTTGAACCGACGCAGCAAGTTGGGAATGGCAAAGCAACCAAAGTCATTGGCATCATTATTTTGGGAAAAGTTATCCGGCGCACTCGGCAGTCGGTAGTGACACATACCGCCGCTTCGGTTTTCCTTGTCCCAAATACACACAGTGACGCAAGTGCCCACTAACGTCTGCATCCAGGCGTTTTTGCGAAAGAAGAAACACAGCTCACCAGAGCTGACCTGGGTATCAGCCATCACCACGCCCTTTCGCTACCACCTTTCTGTAGACCGAGGAGCCTACCTGTTCTATCCCAAGCTCCATGTTGTTCAATGTTTCTGTCAAACCAACAAAAATCAGCCCACCTGGCTGTAGCTGGCTCAGCAAAGAACGGACAACCTTTTCCCCAGTCGCAGCCGGAAAGTAAAACAGGACATTGCGGAGGAAAATGTAATGAAACTGAATACCAAACTTGTCAGAGAAATGAATCAGGTTATGTTGGCGGAATTTGATTTGGCGGCGGAGCACTTCAGCCATCTCAAATGTGTCGTCATTCGGATTGTCAGAGAAGGTAACGTATTGGTGCCTGAACTGGGTGGGGATCTCGCTCGACCTTTCTTTTTCGTAACGGCCGCTCTCACACATCGCGAGCCTTTGAGTATCAATGTCAGTCGCTAGGACTTTGCTTTCAAAGCCGGGGAACTCCTGTCGGAGTTCATCGCATATCATGGCAATGGAATAAGGCTCCTCCCCACTGGCGCAGGCCGCTGACCAGATAAACACTGAATCTGAGCGATGACGGGCGACTATGTCCTTTTTCAACACCTCAAAGTGGTAGGCTTCGCGAAAGAACTCGGTTTTGTTGGTGGTGATGGCGTTGGTGAACTCTGTTAATTCCCGTCCACTCATGTCGGCTTTCAGGTAGTCGGCATATTGTTTGAATGAGTGGATTTTGAGTGCGAAGAGACGTTTGTTCAGACGGCTTTCCAACATGGTGCGTTTGTCAGGAGAGATTCGGATCCCCGCTTGGTGGTATATCAAATCTGCAAAGTGCCGGAATTCGCTTGGGGACAGCTTCGCCCGGGAAACATCAAAGCGGCTGACATTTTCAGTCACGTTATCAAGCGCTTTGAAGTTAAGAGGGTCGACTTTCTGCACCATGGGCCACCGCGTTACTTACAATCGGTTCCAGGCGCTGTGGTTATCCCCTTCCATGGATACATCATCACTGATGTCCTTGGCAGGGCGAACACTGCTTGGGCGGCTGTAATCCGGCTCAAGGTTTTCCTGCCAGTTCTTAGATGTTTGTTGCTGGCTCTCTTCCTTGGTTTCCACGTCGTGCCCACACAAGAAATTGCTCAAGTGCGAGACCAGATTGTTGAGATCTGCAGCTTGTCTGGTCAATTCAGAGCTTGAATTCGAAGCCTGATCAGCAATGGACGCGGCATGTTGTGTGGCTTTGTTAATCGATTCAACCGCATTGCTGATTTCCTGAATGCCTCTGGCTTGCTCGTTGGACGCTTCAAAAATGTTGGTTGCGCCTTCCACCATTGATTGCGCCTGTTGGCGCGTTTCAGACACAATAGCGCCCCCATTTTCCACACGGCTGGTGTTTTCTTTGGCGATGGTTTCGGCTTCATTGATACTTTGTTTCACGATGGCAGAAATATCTGTCGCGGCTTTCCCGCTCATTTGAGCCAGATTTCCCACTTCCTGAGCGACGACAGCAAATCCTCTGCCATGCTCGCCCGCTCTTTCGGCTTCGACCGACGCATTGAACGAAAGTAATTTGGTCTGGAATACGATTTCATCGATGATTTCTGTCTTCGCCCCAATCTCAGCGATGATCTTCACCAACTCAGAGATCTTGTGGTTAGATTCGGAAATCTGACACATGGCCTCGTCGAGATCTGTCATCCTATCCCCAACTTCTTGTGACAGGTCCCGTGAATGTTCGGCCGATTGAACATTGTTCTGCACCATGCTGGAAATTTCCTCAGCACTGGCTGATGTTTCCTCTACTGAGCTGGCCTGTCTGTTGGTGATTTGAGAAAGGTTCTGGGAGACATCTTCAATGTTTCCAGCAATCATCGCGACGTTCGATGCCCCAGTATTCATACGTTTCACTACGTCATTGAAAGACTCACTTAATTCTTCCAACTCCTTAGAACTGAACACTGTCAGGCCTTTGAAGATGTCTCTAAACGGACGCATGATCGCCGCACTCAGGAAGTAAGCAACGATAATGGAAGCAATCACTGCACACACCATGCCTGCAATGATGGTGATGTAGGTATTGGTGACACTTTCATGCGCAGCTTGCGTTCGCGCAGCCATCAGGGTTTCTTCCCGCTCAATGAAAGTGTCCATTAAGCTTCTGAACTTGTCGAAATACTGCTTCCCACGCTCCTGTGCCACCAAATCAGAAATGTCGTCCATGGTTTTGGCATCGCCAATCTCGCGTCTTAATGCGATATAGCTTTCAGACACATTACTTCGCCAGTCAGCAACCACTTCTTCGATGTTTTCCAGCACGGAAAGCTGAATCGGGTTGTCCCTCACTTCCAATTTGAGGCTCATCAACAAGCGGTTTAGCTGGCTATTTCCCTGTACGTAGGGTTCAAGAAAAGCCTCTTGTCCTGAGAGCAAAAATCCTCGCATCCCCGTTTCCATATCCAGCGCCGCCACCTTAATCAGCAGAGCACTGGCAACGACGTCACCATCAAGCTGGGAAGAAGAGAAATTTTGATTTGATATCACTCGCTGTTGGGCAATGAAGCTATCGATCAGTTCTCTCAGTCTGTCGATATAAGCTTTCCCTTTCGCCTCACCCACGGTCATGCTCATGTCGTTCATCGTTTTAGCATTACCAATGGAGCGTCTCAGTAAAATCGCGTCTTCAGTCACATTGCGTTGCCAGTCAGCAATGGTTGTTTCCACATCTTCAAGCAAAGAAACCTGTTGGGGGTTGTCGTTGACCTTCTCTTTGAGCTCTTTGACGATATTTTCGAATTCCCGTTGCCCCTCATTGTAGGGCTCAAGAAACTGCTCTTCACCTGCCAACAAATAGCCCCGCATACCCGTTTCCATGTTGATGGCGGCGGCAATCAGGTTTTGCGCTTTATTGATAACCTCATGGGTATGCTCCACCCACTTTTCTGTGGCGCTAAGATTTTTAATGCTATTGAGGCTCAAGAGCCCAAGCGTGATAAGGAACAGAAGCACTACTGCATTGCCCAAAACAATCTTTGCCCTTAAGGAAAGCTTTTCCAGCATGACTTGTGTCCTCTGCTAAATATCAAAATCCACACTGCCTGACGTTGGCGGCGCAGATACTTGTTTGCTAATCAGATCTAGTTCTTCCGGCTCAAGCACGTTGAGAATATCGAGCAACAACACCAGGCTGTTGTCATCCGCCTTTGCTACACCATGGATATATTCACGCTTGACGCTGCTGGATATTTCGAGCTGGGTTTCAATTTGTTCATCCGTGAAACCAACGACCTCATTCACATCATCCACTATGGTGCCTACGGTCAGGGAGTTAACATCACTGATGATGATGGCGGTTTTCTTGGGCTCATAGGCTTTTTCTTTAAGCCCGAGCTTTAACCTGAGGTCAATAACAGAAATGATTTTCCCGCGGAGATTGATAAGACCTTTGAAAAAGCACGGCATATGAGGAATGGGCGTGACTTTCACCATGCCAATCACTTCTTTCACAGAAGAAAGCGGGATTCCGTATTGCTCTTCATCCAGCGAGAAGATGAGGTTTTTCTGTTTTAACCTCGTCCCGCTGTGATGATCGGCTTCTTTGGATCCGGTACTCAGGTCGAACCCTTTGTCCGGATAACGCTCAGCTACACTGTCCATCACTTGCCCTTCAAGCATCAGGCTTCAAACAAAAACAACGGGTTGGAACACCCGATGATTACAGCATCCTCATGTTTTATTTTTGAGAAAATGTTGAGGCATTGATTTAACAGTAGGCCAGCACGTCTCAATGTCAAAGCTATCAATAGGCATTAAACGCACGCATACAGCATCAATAACAGCATGAAAGAGAGGGGAAAAGCGTGGAGGAAGGAAGGGCGGTTATCTGCTGAAACGAGCAGATAACCAGTTAACGGGTTTAAACAATACCGATATTAATGAAGGAGTCTGTTTTGCTCAGCTCTTCAAACAAGCCATGCATTTTTCTCTTCGTAATGGGCTTACGCATGTAGCCAGTAGCACCGTAATACTCGACCACCTGAATAGGATCCAATCTGAGCTTCTCACAGCCAATCAAAATGGAACTGATCTTGCCTTCCACCTCCTCATCATCAATGACGCGGTGGGCAATTTTATCGAGCAACGCCAGCTTTTCCTCTGTGTCCGCGTCCACTTTTATCTTCTCTGCCTGGGAGATGGAAGCCATACTCTCGCTGGAAACGACAACAATATTTTTAACGTTGCAATTTGCTCTTAAGTAAACCAACGCTGATAAGCCGTCCATGTTGGGCATGCGCAGATCGGTGAGTACCAAATCCACCGAAGGATTACGCTCTACCAAAGAGATAAGCTCCCTGCCATCTTTCGCCTGCCCTAGAATTTCAAATGGTCCAAAGTCTTTTTCAATTGCATCCAAAGACTCAATGATAGCCTCGCGCATGTCTGCCATATCGTCCGCAAAAATGATCTTCATACGTCCCCTTAAAATGCCATCAAATACTGAAGTATTAGAAATGAGAATCACCTTGTAACTATAGAGACATTCGCTGAGGTTGGCGTAAGAGAGAAAATTGAGGAAGAGAGCATGGCGGAGGACGCCATGCCACTATGAATCTTTACCAGAGCCAGGCAGCGCCACGTACGCCGCTTGAGTCACCGTATTTGGCTTTGACGATGGGTGTATCGCACTCGCCACCCATCACCCACTTTTTCATCAGCTTTGGCACATTGGTGTACAAGCGTTCAACGTTAGACATGCCGCCACCCAACACAATCACATCCGGGTCCAACACGTTCACCACAGAAGCCAGTGCCCGGGCTAAACGATCTTCATAACGTTGAATACAGTCTTCAGCGGCTTCATCACCTTCTGCAACACGCGCCATGATCTCGGGTCCACGCAGGGTTTCACCATGCATCAGCTCGAAATCTTTCCAGAATCCGGTGCCGGAAATAAACACTTCCAGACAACTTGGGCGTCCACAATAGCAGTGAATATGATCCGCATGATGACGGTCTTGGTCATTCTGCCAAGGCAATGGGTTATGTCCCCACTCTCCTGCCACACCATTACCACCAGCATGGACTTTGCCATCAATCGAAATACCGCCCCCACAACCTGTACCGATGATCACGCCATAAACCATATGCTTGCCAGCTCCTGCGCCATCAACGGCTTCTGATACCGCGAGGCAATTCGCATCGTTGGCAATACGCACTTCCCTGCCTAGCAGCGCGCCTAAATCTTTGTCCAGCGGCTGGCCATTTAGCCAAACTGAATTGGCATTTTTTACCTTCCCGGTGACAGGGGAAAGCGTACCAGGGATCCCTAACCCAACAGTGCACCGTTCTCCGACTGCAGCTTCGGCTCGGTCAACCAAGCCTTTGATCGCATCCAATGTGCCTTGATAGTCATGTTGTGGCGTAGGTACACGCTCAACAAAAACCTGCTCACCGTTGGTGTTCAGTACAACGGCCTCAATTTTCGTGCCGCCAAGATCAATCCCAATTTTCACTCAAGGTCCTCCCGAACGCTTTGTTTGCTATTGATGATTTTATTTTCTTCTATGAATTCAAACAGTGACGGGCTCGAAACATCAGAACGGGCTGTCTCACCAAGATAGTCTGACTTTGTGGACTTATTTGACAAAGCTGTGACATTTTCACTTCAATCAGCTGCCTAACATTATGATTCTTAGAACAAATACACTTTTTGATTTGAAAATCGAGAGATGTCTCACTTTCTTTTCCCAGAAATCCGACTATTTTTAACAAGTGCTCAATTTGGTCAGCTTAGTCTGACAGATTTCGCCTTTTGGGCGACACAAAGCACATGGTGAAGCAGATAGGCCATAATTTAGCTATACAATTGGCCGCTCTGTGGTACTATCGTTCGGCCTGGTTAATAGAGCTCTTTATGCTGCAATTGAAAACTTCGTTACACCCTACCTTCGCAAAAGTAAGTTGTCCTGAAGCTATTCGCTACATTTGCCACCATAAATGATTCATTAATAAAAGGTCTTAATGCGTTCGCGCAATGTTACAAATGGAAATATATTCAGGAGACAACATGTCTAAATCTACCGGTACCGTGAAGTGGTTTAACGAAGAAAAAGGTTTTGGTTTCATTCAGCAAGAAAATGGCCCAGACGTTTTCGTTCACTTCCGCGCTATCACTGGCGAAGGTTTCAAAACTCTGGCTGAAGGCCAAAAAGTAGTATTCGAAATCGAACAAGGCCAAAAAGGCCCACAAGCTGCAAACGTAGAAAAAGCATAATTTTTCTTCTCGCAGAGAATTTGAAAGGACGCCCTCGTGGCGTCCTTTTTCTTTATCTGAATACCAAACATTCCTCTTTTTTCATTTCGCCCGCTGCCGCTATCGCAATTTTGTACAAATTTTTATCGGCTGCTTTCGGTATACTCCTAAGATTCTGGTGACCCAATCTTTCTTTGGGTGAAGCAAGGAGTGCAATGGAACGCGCGAAATTTGAATCATCCCCTCTTTTAGGCGGCTTGGAGGTGTTGGAAGCCACCTACGAGAAACAAGCTTTTTCCCGCCACACTCATGAGGGTTATACCGTCGGTGTCATTCGCGAGGGCGCACAGCGTTTTTGGCGAACCGGTGGTTATCACGTCGCGCCAGCCAGTAGCATTATTCTTGTTAATTCGGACCAAGTTCATGATGGCCACTCTGCGACTGAAGGTGGCTGGACGTACGAAGCCATGTACCCGACTGAGGCGCAATTTGAGTCGGTTTCCAAAGATCTTGGGCTGGCTTCCAAAGTTCCGTATTTCCCCTTCGCTGTTGAAGAAGACCCCAAGTTATCAAACCAACTTTTAATGCTCTTCTCCCTGTTGCGCAGCAATGAAGATCCACTGCTCACTGAAACCTTCACCCATCATGTGTTACTTTCATTGACGTGTCGGTTTAACAAGCGCCCACAGTTGCCAGAAGACATCGTCAAGATTGGCCCTAAACTCGATTTGGTCAGGGAGTATCTGCATCAAAACGCCACAGAAACCGTCAATCTGGAAACATTGAGTGAGCTTTCTGGCGTCAGCCCTTATCACTTGGTCAGACAGTTCAAAGCCCGTTTTGGCTTACCTCCTCACGCCTACCAGATCCAGCAACGTGTCCGCCGGGCGCAGCACATGATGAAAGACGGTTTTAGTCTTGCCGACTGCGCGATTTCCTGCGGCTTCCACGATCAAAGCCATTTCCACCGTCATTTTCGCCGCGCTATTGGCGTCACGCCCAAGCAATACCAGAAAGCAATTTTGTGCAATTCTTCGATTCGGCTCGCTGATAAAACTGAAAGCATTCTCCCGCATTTGGATAAATCGAAGGATTCGCATGAACAAGGACAATCCCACATTAACCATGATGAATAGAGTTTGGCTCAGCGCCTGCGCTGACATGTTTCCGCTCAGCGTGGCGGTGATCCCATGGGGTGTGCTCTGTGGCTCACTGGGCGTCCAAATGGGATTAACCCCTTTGCAGGCACAAGCCATGTCACTGTTTGTTTTTGCCGGTGCTGCGCAGCTTTCCGGCGTTACCATGATGGGTGCGGGGGTGCCAGGGAGCACGTTGTTTGGTACCACCTTCGTCATCAGTGCCCGCCACCTGCTCTACTCGGTGAATTTCCGCCAATACATCCGTCAGTTACCCTTTAGATGGCGGGTTGCTCTCGGCTTTCTGTTGACCGACGAGATGTATGCACTGTGTGCAGCTCAAGTAGAGAAGACAGGTCAATTTGATAAACACTACGCCTTGTTCAGTGGCGCCTTTTTCTATCTCTGCTGGAATCTTGCCACCTTATTGGGTGTGCTCGGTGGAACCCAGTTTGAGAACATCGAAGAACTAGGGTTGGAATTTGCCATTGCCGCGACTTTCCTCGCTTTGGTGATTCCAAGCATCAAAGATATTCCCGTCTTGGTTTGTGTGTTGGTCTCGTTTGCAGCCATGACGATATTTACACTGGCAGGTTTTGGCAATGCACTCATCGCCGCTGCCCTAACAGGCATGATGGCAGGGTTTGTGTGTGAAAGTGTTATGCCCACTCGCAGCAAAAAAGATGGGGAGAAAAGCAAATGAATATCTGGCTTCTGATCATTGGCATGGCCTGTATTACCTTTTCAGTTCGTTACTTCTTTCTCGCTCAGAGCATTCCCTTCCGGGTCACGCCAGTGATGCAACGAATTTTGAAATATTCAGCACCCGCCGTTCTCACCGCATTAGTCGTGCCCATTGTCCTTTTCCCTCAAGGAAACATCGACATATCACTCGACAATCCTTTCCTGTTGGCGGGAGTGTTCGTATGTGCACTCAGCCTGATGCGTCTCAGCACTCTGAAAACGGTCGTAATTTCAATGATTTTCTTCTGGTTAATCCGCTAACGAGATCTGTATCAGAATTAATAATCTCATTTTTAAAACCAGGCTCTCTTTCATTGAAAAATCAGCCCTCTAGACTATTCCTTAATAAGGGAGAGTATATGTTTGACGGGGTTGTAAATGCTGGAAAAGTGCTTAGTTGTTGATGACCATGAAATGATCCGGGAGACCATCGCGATTATGGCGAAGTCTCTCGGCTTTAATGATTGCATCATGGCTATTGATGGCGCTGATGCAATCTCCAAGCTCTACCATGAACGTCCATCGTTCATCATCACGGATTTGCAGATGGAGCCTATTGATGGCCTTGAAATGCTGCGGCTGATCCGCAGTGGGCGCTATGGCCTGCCTCATGATATTCCCATCATCATTCTAACCGCCAATGCATCCGAGAGTGTGATTGCCCAGTGTATCGCTTTCGATGTTGACGCTTTTCTGGTTAAACCCGTCAACAGACAATCGCTCCAGGAACGCATCAACCAGCTTTCATTACAAGCCAAACCCAAGAAAACTGTTGAGCATTACTTTTCGATGTATGAGCAAGACCCCGCAAAATCCACAGCATTCCAGATGAATGGCACCGTCGCTTTTACCGATGAGATACTCAAAGAGGTCGATGAGGTTATTCATGAGCACAAGGCTCCAATCTCGCCAGAGTTTTTGTCACAGGAGCCGATTATCCCACCCGCTGCGGAGGGACAGCCTGAACCAGATAACCGCAAGAAATTCATCAAATGGCAAGACCGCTTTACCGTCGGTCATCACGAGTTGGATGAAAGCAATAAGGAACTGCTCGCCATTATTAACGATACCTATGACCTTGTGGTGAATCACCATGAAGGTAACGAGTACGAAGACATTGCTAGGCGCTTTCAACATTACATCAAACACCACATCGAGCAGGAAGAAGCCCTACTCATAGAGGCTGACTACCCGAGGCTGAAAATGCACAAAGACATGCATGCACGCCTCATCAAACAAGCTGAGTTTGTGGTGCTTAAATGTCAGGCAGATCCTAGTTTCTACAAAACCGATTTTTTCCGACTTCTGCGCTTTTGGTGGGTAAAACACGTCGTTCAAGAAGACACCAAATACAAGTCCATCTTTGAAATGCAGACTTGATGAGGATTAAATGGCTAACAACCTCCGCCTGGCCAGTCAGGAATCACGCTATACGCTAGCTCAGCTTTTCCTGAGCGGGGGTATCGTTATCATCATCCTGTTACTGACTTTTGTGTGGTTTTACCGCTCGATCTATCAAGATACACAGGAAAAACTTTCCTACTTCCTGAGTACTGAAATCAGTAACCTCAGCGCCTCTGTGGATGACTGGTACCATCACCGCGAACGCGAGCTGGAAATCATTGCTACTGACAAACAGTTGCTCCAAGCACTGGATATAGGCGGAGTATTCAGCGAAGACGCACTCACCAATGCGGGGGAAGTCCAGAAAATCCTTGAGCTATACCGGGATTCTTTCTCTCTTGATGAAGTCACCCTGTTCTCACCCAGTGGAGAAATCCTTCTCGAGCTGGCTTATGAGTTTTCCGACACCGCGAAGAACGCTTACCCTGACATTGCCCGTATGGTCAGGCACCGTGATTTGTTTGTAACGCCGCCTCACATATCCAACGACATAAAATCTAACACTGAAGTTTTTATGGCCGTTGCTTTTTCTAATGGCACTAAAGACAGAGCGCCAGTTATCCTTTTCGCATCAAGGGAAAGCACTGACTTTGACAAACTGTTCTTCAGCAAGGAGATCATTCCGTCCCGTATTTCTTTTGCCGTCAACAATAACGGAGAGGTGATTGCGCCAGCAAAAAATTTGTCTTTGTTACCAACATCAATAGAGACGGCTAACAGACAGCGGAAGACACCATCTGACTTGCTTTACCGTTCGGACAAAGTTATCCGGGTCAACGCAGAAGGTTATCAAGGTCAGCTACCTAACCCGTCGATCGGCGCTTGGATGTGGCACGACAAGCTACCGATAGGGTTGGTGATAGAGTTTGATGCCAGTAACGCACTCAGCGCGGTGTCCTATACCCGTAATTACCTTTCCGTCGCTTTTCTGGTGGTCACAGCGGCATTCGTCCTTTTTCTTATTAAGCACGCCAACTCTTTGTTGGGGATTGGTTTTACCAAGCGATATCTGGAATCCATCTTAAAAAATTATGCCGATGGTGTGATCGTGTTTGATAGCCGCAGCAACGTGATGACCGTCAACCATCGCGCATCTACGCTGGTTGACTTGCCAAATGTCCCGGAAGGCGGTGCTCCTTTAAACACTCTATACACAGATATCAATGCACAACTGTTGGCCGCCATTAAACAGGTATATCAAAACGCACTGGACAACGAAGAGGCCAGCAAAATATTCCAGGGGGGAAGCGAAGATACATTGTTTCTCCAACTTATCGGAAATAAACAGCGAATCGGCGATCAGGACTACGTCGTGATGAACGTGCGGGACATTACCCAACGTACTCGTATGGAAGCAAAGCTCAGCCGCAGTAACGCACTCTATTCCGTGTTCAATTCCGTTCAGGATATGTACATGACCACGGGTAACTCCGAGCGCTCGTTCAAAAAAGCACTCGTGGTATTAGCTACCTTTACCGACAGCAAACTCGCGGCAATGTTGTCGGTCAAACAGGGCAAGCAAGAAGTGCTTTTCAAGCACCAGACCACTAATCTCCATCATGAATTCACAGGCCTGCCCATCCAACTGCTGCCTTATGCCGAATCCTCCATTCAGCTCAAGCGCACAGAATTTTCATCTCTTCATAAAGAGGTAATGAGTGAGAACAACGAGTTCTTTGAACACTATGCGTTACTGCCACTGGTAACCATGGGTGAAGAGGTCGGCGTTATTGTGCTGGCAGGCCGTGAAGAGCCCTACACGGAAGAGCTCATCAACTGGATTGCGCCTGTTGTAAAAAGCATCTGCAGCATGTTGTATTCCAACCGCCAAACCCAGCTTAACAAAGAAGTGAATGAAGCACTGGTCAAAGCCAAAGACGATGCTGAGCAAGCCAATGAAGCCAAATCAAACTTCCTGGCCATGATGAGCCATGAGATACGCACGCCGATTAACGGCATCATCGGGATGTCTGAAGTGCTTTCTCACACCCAACTTTCCTATGAGCAAAGGCATTACAACGACACGATTACGGTGTCGGCAAACGCTTTGCTGGACATCATCAATGACGTACTGGACCTGTCAAAGATTGAAGCGGGTAAGATGTCTTTGCGGGAGGAAACCTTCTGCGTCCACGAGCTGATTGGGAACGTTACGAATATCGTTGCGCCAAGGGTGAAAGACAATGTGAGTTTTACCACTTATACGGATCCTATTCTCCCAAGGTATATCACGTCTGATTTTTCCAAACTCAGGCAGATTTTGGTTAATTTGGCGGGTAACGCGGCAAAGTTCACCGACAGTGGTTACGTGGACGTGTCCATCACTCAAATACGTCGCCATGGTGCGGCTTGCGACATTGAGCTCAAGGTAACAGACACTGGCATCGGTATTGAGCAAAGCCAGCTCGATAAAGTTTTTGAAAACTTCTCCCAGATAGATAGCTCCAGCAAACGTCGTTATCAGGGAACGGGACTAGGCCTACCTATTTGCCGTAAATTTGCGGATCTTCTCGGCGGTGATATTCAGGCCGAAAGTGATATTGGGCAAGGCTCCACTTTCCGCGCCCGGTTTACCGTCAACATTCCTGACGAACCACGTGAACAGCTCTCTTCAGACGCAATCTCATTGAAAGGTGTGAACACGCTGCTAATTTCCCGAAGTGTTAGCCAAATCACCAATCTCCAGAAATACTTCAACATATTGGGATTAGCCGTCACCGTCGCCAGAGATGAAAATGCCGCATCTACAGCATTGCAATCAGGTGGTTTCAGCGTCACCTTGCTTGACCACACTGTCTCCCTAGAGAAATTGAAAACAATTCTGACGTCACAGAGCCACTCTCATACCGTTATCTATCTGGCCGACATACGCGGTGTATTGACGAAGAATACAGAAGCTATCTCAGCGGCTCTCACTTCACCGTTTAACATCGAAACCATTTATCACACCCTGACAACGGTTATCGCACTGGATGCCCAAGGCCTGACGCGTGAACAAATATTCCGCAAGATGACCCAACAGGAGAAAGCTGAGCGCAATGCCGGTACCAGCCTCTACGTGCAAGGGTTGTCTGTGCTCATCGCGGAAGATCACCCGGTCAATCAGGAGCTCATCAATACCGTTCTGACCAAACTTGGTTGTAAAACCACACTTGCTGACAATGGCTCCATTGCTTTTGAGCGCTTTATGTCCAACCGCTATGACATGATTTTTATGGATTGCCAAATGCCGGTGATGGACGGCTTCGAAGCCACGCGAAAAATTCGCCAATTGGAGTCTGAAAACCAATTACCGGAAGTGCCAATTATCGCTATGACGGCCAACGCCATGAGTGGCGATCGCGAGAAGTGTCTTGAAGCAGGCATGACCGAGTACATTGCCAAGCCCTTTAAACAACACGACTTAATTGTGCTGATGAACAGCTTCCTCCCTGAACCTGAGCCCGATTCGGAAAACATCGCCGTTGCTACCATCGCAGAACCTTCTCAGCCATCACAATCACCAGCTTCAACCGCTACGGAGCGGCAACCACAGCAAACAGAAGTCGAAAACGAAACACTCGATCCTTTCGATTTCTCGACACTCAAAGAGAGTACGGGGGATGACCCTGAGCTCATTGGCATGTTGGTGGATCGCTACCTTTCCACACAGCAAAGCGATATGAATGCGTTAGCCGAAGCTTGGGACAACGATCGCCTTGTCGATGTGAAGAAAATCGCTCACAAGATGAAAGGGGCAGCCTTGATGGTCGGTGCTGTCGATTTTTCTAGCGATTGCAAAGCAATGGAGCAATACAATTTTGACGGCAACCCACGACCCGACGAGTTGTATGAAAAAATCCAGAGAGGGTCTGTGTTGCTCTGTGAGCGGATGTCTGCCAGTAAGCCTTAGCGGCGGTTGATCTCTTGTTGCTGTGGTAGTAGAACATTTGCGATTGTGCAAGTGTAAAATGGTCGCTATTTGCATTCTTTTTATTAAGATTGCAAACCGAGCTCCACTATCTTAAGCGGCTACTGGTCAACATGGCTGGTTTTATTAAACTATTCAACAAATAAGAAAAACCGCCTAAAAGGCGGAAACCTATAATTATTATATATTTTAAAGAGATTACGCTATGCCGACAGTCATTCCTTTCCCTGCAGAGGGGGGTTCGCGATGTGAACCTCAAAACAGCCCCATGACCCAGATGATTCGCGAGGAGTTGAATCAACTCAGTTCTAATGAATATATGGTCAATTGCATCATGGAGCGCATGAAGCCTTTCATCGCCACGCTCGATTGTGACCTGAGTCTGGACATGGAAATCACAGAAGAAAATGAAGCTGGCGTCATGCAGATGATCCCGTCTATTCAGGATCTGCAAAGCCGCTTTGATGGCATCATCTCAGAGATTATCTCTGAGCGAATCCTGCATGAAATACACCTATTCCATCTCGAGCGCGCCACCCAAGTTTAAACTGGTGGCTACCTACATAGACAAAAAGCGGCTGTTCAGTCGCTTTCTTGTTGTGCCAGAATTATCCACACCTCCTGTCCAACTATTCCTCATATTGCGAAAATTAGGATTTTCGATTCTCAATTTGCAGCACCCGTTTTTGATGAGTCGGGAGAGCAAGCCGCAGATTTCTCAGTCATATCTAAAAGGTAATCAGCTCTGAAGGTAATCATTAGCCCCCGTAGATGCTGCACTTTCCTCCCAAAAGTCGCCATTACTTATATACTTATCATTAGTTCTTCTTTTTGAGTCGATGGCCTTGCAAGTTCAACTTTGTCTTGTTGGCGCGACAATTGCAGTTTCCTAGTCAAGGCGTAGCCCAACAAGGAGGCAACATGGGAGTAGCGGCTATCAACACAGGGTCTATCCACACGTTTCAGTCCCGTTCCGGTGCGCGGAAATTTCCACGCATTGAGTTTCCGGCACAAGTTGAAATCGATGGCGTCCTATATCCCACCAAGGAATGGAGCGTGGGTGGATTTTCTATTGATGATAACCTCTATCCTGGAAAGAAAGGCGATAAGCACCATGGGCACTTGTGCTTTGAGCTCCCTGTCGGACGCTTCTCAACCCCCATGCAATTTGAAGTGATGCGTGCCAGCGAAAGCGGTTATGCCATGGGTTGCCAGTTCTATTCGCTAAACTCCGGTCACCAGAAAACGCTGCAATCGATAGTCGATACCTACCTCACTGGTGAAACGATTTCACTGGAAAGTGTCACCTCTTACGGCGTTAAAGCGCAGCTGCACGAAGAAGAAGTGCAGCGCATGCAGCAAAACTGGTGGCGTTTCGCACTCGTTGCCTTAATTTCAGTCGCGATCATTACCGTTGCCGCCTTGATGGTGCAGTCCCGTATTCTCAACATCACCTCACAGCATGCTGCTGTAAGCCAACCCGTACTCTCCCAACGAAGCTATAACAACGGTGTATTAAACCTTTCAGATTTCAAACCCGGTCAACAAGTCAAAGAAGGCGACCTATTGTTTTCCGTTTTTACCGAGGAAGGCACGGACTTGCTCGCTAAAGACAAGCAAGAGTTGGACAAGGTCAATAGTCAGATTAACTACCTACAAACCGTGCTTCGTCAAAGTAGAGAGTCGGTAGCCCGCTACAACTCACAACTTTTCAAAGAACTTCAGTTACTCTCTGAGAAAAAGGATTTATTGACAGAAGAGCTCCAAACCCGGGAGAAAATCTTAAAGCTGTATGATAAGGGCTTCCGAAAAGGCAGTGTTGATTCCGTCACGCGCGAGTTGGAGCGTGTTGAAACTTTCGAAATCAAAAGGGATCTTCTTTCACTTGATGCCGAAATCGAAGCTATCGAAAGCCAATTAGATCAAATTTTGCTTGGTGTTCCACCCAAAGAAGCACAAATCAGTGGTAAATCCCCGTTTGAAGCGCAAAGTCAGCTCGACATATTGATCGCTGAGAAAGACAAGCTTCTTGAAGAAATCGAACGACTGAAAACCCGCGGGTTGGCCTATGCACCCTGCGATTGTTACATCGTTGCTATCAACGCCCGTGATGGCCAAATCGTACAAACGGGTACCGCTGTTTTTGAGCTGTCTCCATCACCCAGTCCAGACCGAGGTCAACGCTCGATTCTGGCATTGATGCCACTCGAAAAAGCAGAACTACTCAAAATCGGCATGGAGGTGGAGTACAAACTTGCCAGTAACGACACTAAGCAAATCGGCACGATTGAGCATGTGCAGTTCTACAGCGCCGCCAATGCGGATATCTATAACGAAGAAGGCGAATCATTGAGCGGCCTGCCAAAAACCTTACCAAGGCTTAATCAATATACGCTGATAAAAGTTGTGCCACAGCAAGGAGCCGAGACGACCATAGTGAATGAGCCCGCCACAGTTATTGCAACAGTGGGTTGGAAAGACGTCTTCAAACACTGGTTCAACCTATGAATGTCGAGCGCCTTTTCATCAAGAACTTCCATCGCCAGGATCCTCGGCATATCACTATCCTTTGGTGGCTGTTCTTTGCGACCCTGCTTCTGGGGCTTTGGGGGTTGTATATCATCCTGCCTGATGTCCCAGTTCAGGAAGAGGTAGTTTACACGCTTGGCTTTATTGGATTGTGGCGCTATGGCTGGAAATCCATTCACCTACTCCGTGGGCTCTATTACCAATATGTTCGTTACCCCGTGATTTCCAGCTTGGCGGAGATGACACATAAACCAAGCGAGATATTGGTGGTGATCCCCTGTTACCGCACCACACCAGAGATCAGTGCACCCGTCTTCAAAGCATTGATTGATGAGATTGGAAACTTTGGCGTTGCATGCCGCGCGGTTGCTTGTGTTACCGACGAAGCCGATATCGGTATCATTGAATCCCAGTTCGACAAGCTCAAACAACGGGTTCCTGTCACTCTGTTCATTATCGATCAGGACGGTACCGGCAAGCGTAACACCATGGCAGATGCACTGACTCTTCTGGCGGAAGACCGCCCCGTTTCCAAAGACAGCGTATTGATCCTTATGGATGGGGATACTGTGGTCCCTGAAGGTATGTTGGCAAAAGTCTCAGGGTTTCTGATGCGCTATCACGATCTTGGCGCGGTGACGACGCACAATAAACCCATCGTGAAAGGCAGTTCCCTCACCCGACAATGGTATCGTCAGCGCATGGCACAACGCCATTTCTATATGAGCTCACTCAGCCTGACCTATCGTGTTTTGGTACTGACAGGCCGCTTTTCAGCATTTCGCGCCTCCATGGCGCTGTCTCCCGACTTTATCGAAAGCTTGCGCTATGACCACGTTAAACACTGGCGTTACGGCAAAATCCGTATGTTAACCGGGGACGATAAAAGCACCTGGTTTTATGTGCTCAAGGAGCGCTGGAAAATGCTCTACATTCCAGACATGGCGGTAACTTGCCTGGAAGATGCTCCTTCAGGCAGTTTCTTGGGCACCAGTATCTCACTGATGACCCGTTGGTACGGCAATATGCTCCGCAGTAATATCCGTGCTATCCAACTCGGTCCACGCAAAGCTGGCCTGTTTTTGTGGCTCTGTCTGTTAGATCAACGGATCAGCATGTGGACGACCCTGATTGGCCCATCACTGGCGATATTTGTTGCAGCACTCATTGGGCCCAAGGTTGTCATTGCCTACCTGTTCTGGGTGGCTGCTACGCGAAGTTTAAATGTGATGCTGATTTCAGTGCAGTCAGGGCAATTTCATCCCATCTTTGTGGTGTTACTATGGTATGAGCAAATGGTAGGTTCTCTGGTGAAGGTATACCTGTTCTTTCACCCGAACGTACAACGCTGGACACGACAAGGCATTGCCGGGAAAGTGGAAGACCACTCGATGTCTCAAGAGATCAAAAAGTGGCTTCCACATTTGGAAACCACCGCAGCATTTAGCGCACTACTGATTTTCGTGATGGTGCTTTACGGATGACAGCGATAAGCTTTAGCCAGAAAAGTTACCGATGTAGAAAAAGGTTTTGGCGCATACAGTAGAACAGTATCCGCTTCCAGCAGCATCGCTTTGTTACGCAATTCATTCACCGCACCCTGAGTCAGCACACCATCTTCAATCAGCCAATAGTCGTACCAATGCCCCTGAGAGCCGACAACGACGCCTTTATCTTCACAATGCAGCATTTCTAATGCATCACCCCACAAGACGGTGATTTTTTCGCTACCCGGATCCGGTGTGGCCACACACCCCGTCAACAGCATCGCCCCAAATAATGTTGCCCACTTATTCATTTTATCTTCATAGAGTTGGGTTGAAGGATTATACCCAAACGACCTAAAGATGCAGGATTCAGGTTGTTTGGGTATATGAGTATATCGGCAATCTGAGCGCTTAACGAGCCACTTCTTCCTCTTCAATGTCGCCTCATATGCATCAAAACACACTTGTTCTAATCGCAATCTCGCCCTAGAATAATACTGTACATATATACAGTATTATTATTTATGCTTGATAACATTCTCGCCCTGCATTCAGGGATCTGGACGGCGAACCGTCTCTATCAACCCAAAGCGCACTGCCGCCCCAGCGGCCACACTGTGCTTGATGAAAAGCTGGATGGCGGCTGGCCGGAATCCGGCGTGGTTGAACTGCAACTGCCCTGCTTTGGCATTGGTGAATTACGCCTGATCCTGCCAGCAGTCGTGATGGCTTTGAAAGACAGTGAACTGACCGTGTTCGCCGCGCCACCGGGAGAACTCAACCCCATTGCCCTGTGTCAGGCAGGATTGGATTTAGAAAAGGTGATCATTCTGGATGCGTCTGTTTCATCAAGCTTATGGTGCGTTGAGCAAGCCTTGAAAAGTGGTTGCTGTCGCTCTGCCGTACTCTGGGGGGAAGCACTTTCCGTGACTCAGGCCAGACGCCTTCAACTCGCTGCGACCGAAAATGACTGCCTGCTGTTTATGATCACCCACCAAAAAAGTGTTCAGGGTTTGCCGGTAAGCTGCCGCCTGTCTGCCATCCCTGATGAAGGAGGATTGAAGGTGACTGTGATTAAACGCCGTGGCCTACCTGTTCAACCTTTTCATGTGCCATTAGCGCCTGTTTTTCATACCTTCTCACTGGCCGAACAAGCAGAGCCGCATGAAACCATCACACTGTCATCTCTCCAGTTGGCAGACACCTCTAACGTGGTGCCATTGTTCCGATGATCCTCTGGTTGTATCTGCATTTCCCCGCCTTGCTGCTCGACACCCTTATCCGCGATAACAGGGTGGAAACACCGCTGATTGTGCTTTCCCGCACGACAGGTCATGTTTATCAAGCCAACGCACAAGCACGGGAATATGGCATTGTAACGGGTAACGACCTTGGTACCGCCAGTGCGCTGTGTCATGGCTTAGACGTCGCTGACTATGATGAACAGGCCGAAACCGACCGTCTATTGCAGCTGGCTTCCCTGCTGTATCAGGTCAACGCAGACATCATCCCTTACGCACCGGACGGGCTTTTGATGAAAGTCACTCCGATGCTCAAGCTTTATGGCTCACTGGATAACTACTGGCAATCACTGCTGCCTGTCCTCAGTGGCGAGCAGGTGCAATATCACTTCGCGCTTAGCCCTTATCCAGAGGCGGCACGCTGGCTTGCAAGCGCAAAGGCAGACTGTGGTTACCTGACACCGGAAATGACAGAACAGGCACTCGCTGCGCTTGCTGTGCGAGAACTGGGATTCACAGAGAAACATGTTATTCAGCTGGAACGCATGGGAATCCGACACGCCAAGCAATTGCTGGCGTTACCGGTAGATTCACTCGGTCAGCGTTTCGGTAAACCGCTGACAGCCCACCTACGTTCCCTAACCCAGAAAAGCCTGGCCTTGCCTGCGAGCTTCACACCGCCCGAGCACTTCTACCAGTCACTGGAGCTTTTGCATGACATTTCCAATAGCCAGACGCTTTGCTTTCCACTTCAGCGCATGCTCAAAGAAATGGAGAAGTTCCTGCACGTTAGGGAGGCGGTCACGCCCGCCATTACCATCGTGCTGACACAGCGAGAGCAAGATGACAAAATCTTGGAGATCACTGCAGCAACGCCGGAATCTGCCACCAGCCGCTGGATGCCGCTGCTCCAGCTTCATCTGGAAAAGCTTAAGCTGGATGCCCCTGTCACCCACCTTCGACTGGAAGCCAATACTCTGCTGCCAAGGCAATCCCCCACTCAGGATTTGTTCGCAGGTAAACGTGGACAACTCACACCGGGGGAACTGATCAGCCTGATACAGGCGAAAGCAGGGAAAAATGGGGTTTACAGCCTGTCATTGGAGAATGACCACCGCCCAGAGCGGGCCTTCAAACGCCAATTGCCGTTGCAGAAAAGTACGCAGATCTTACCTCCCTTCCTGCCGACACGCCCTGCTCTGCTTCATGTGTCTCCCCGCCCTCTGCTGTCTCGCCCTGACACACTCACAGGTCCAGAACGCGTCAGTGGTGGTTGGTGGGATAAATCGCCCATCCAGCGCGATTACTTTGTCGCCCGTAATAAACGGGGACAACTTTGCTGGGTATTTCGAACTGCACAAGGTGAGTGGTTCGAGCATGGCCTTTTTTGTTGATCCGCTGTTTGAGATCGCTGCCTATGACAACACCTCCGACTATTCGCCCACAGCCTTTTTCAGAACTGCACTGTAAAACCAATTACAGCTTCCTGACCGGCGCTTCCCACCCGGAAGAACTGGTTGTTCGCGCTGCTACTTTGGGATACAACGCACTCGCCATTACTGATGAATGCTCGCTTGCTGGCGTAGTACGTGCTCACACCGCAAATCGCGACCAGAACCTTGGACTCAAGCTGATCATTGGTTCAGAAATCACCTTCCAGGATGAAAAACTGGTGCTGCTTTGCCCCAGCCGACAAGCCTATGGCGAGCTGGCCCGCCTTATTACCCAAGCCAGAATGCGCAGTGAAAAGGGGCATTATCAGGTATTCAGTGATGATTTCAGCCACATCACCCAGTGTCTCTGCATCTGGCTACCGACACTCAAACATGAAGAAAAAAACAAACCCGAGGATTTTCAGCACTGGTTGAAGAACACGTTTGAAGAAAGACTGTGGATCGGCGTTGAGCGTCTGCTGCTGCCCAATGAATCCACGTATCTGGCCATGGTGGAATCGTTGGCAAAAGCGCACGACCTGCCAATTGTCTGCACCAATGATGTACTGATGCATCACCCCCGCCGCCAGCCTTTACTCGATGTCATCACGGCGATTCGGCTCGGCAAACCTTTACAACAATGCGGCTTCGATTTGCCAAGAAATAGCGAACAGGCACTCAAACCTGTTGAGAAACTGGAAAAGCTCTATCCCGAGCGCTGGCGAAAAGAAACCCAGCGCATTGCGGCGAAATGTACCTTCTGTCTCAGTGAGCTTCGCTATGAATATCCCGCAGAGCTGGTACCAGATGGCTTCACCGCCAGCAGTTACTTGCGACACTTGGTGGAAGAAGGCATTGGCAAACGCTTCCCGAACGGGATTAAGCCAGAGATCCGCGCAACCATTGATAAAGAGCTGGGGCTGATTGCCGAACAGCAGTACGAGTATTTTTTCCTCACCATTTACGACATTGTTCAGCACGCGAAATCACAAGGCATTTTGTATCAGGGACGCGGCTCTGCGGCAAACTCTGTGGTGTGCTATTGCCTTGAGATCACCGCGGTTAACCCAGAGAAAATCAATGTCTTGTTCGAGCGCTTTATCTCGAAAGAACGTAACGAGCCACCAGACATTGATGTCGACTTCGAGCACGAACGGCGCGAAGAAATCTTCCGCTACATCTACCAGAAGTACGGCCGTCAGCGTGCTGCCATTGCTGCAACAGTAATTACCTATCGCTTTAAAAGCGCGTTCCGCGATGTGGGCAAAGCGCTAGGGCTTAATGAAACCCAGCTGGATTACTACATCAAAAACCTCAACCACCGTGACAAAGGGCTGGATAAAGGTGAACAGCTTGAAGCACTGGGTTTGGACACCCAATCACACCTTGGGCGCTGGTTGCTGGAATTGGTTGAAGAAATCCGCGGCTTTCCACGCCATCTCAGTCAACATGTCGGCGGTTTTATTATTTCCGCAGGTCCGTTGTACGAACTGGTGCCGGTCGAAAATGCCGCCATGGCCGAACGCAGCGTGATCCAATGGGATAAAGATGATTTGGAATCCCTTGGACTATTAAAAGTGGACATCCTCGCGCTCGGCATGTTGAGCGCGATCCGCAAGGTCTTTGCCATTATCGACAAGCAACACCAACGCAGTTTGTCGATTGCTGACATCATTGCCATGGGTGACGATCCCATTGTCTATCAACAACTCCAGAAGGCCGATTCTGTCGGTGTGTTTCAGGTCGAATCACGCGCCCAGATGAGCATGTTGCCGAGACTGCGCCCGAACTGCTATTACGATTTGGTGATTCAGATTGCGATTGTGCGTCCCGGTCCGATACAGGGCGATATGGTGCACCCCTACCTGAAAAGACGCTGGGGTGAGGAAGACATCACCTACCCTTCGAAAGAAGTCAAGTCGGTGTTGTCACGCACCATGGGCGTGCCGATTTTTCAGGAACAGGTGATCCAACTTGCTATGGTCGCCGCCGGATTCAGTGGCGGTGAAGCCGACCAACTTCGTCGCGCCATGGCAGCATGGAAGCGCAGCGGTAAGCTCGCTCCTTTTCGCGAAAAGCTGATTAACGGTATGCAGGAGCGCGGTTATAACATTGAGTTTGCCGAACAGATCTTCCGACAGATCCAAGGCTTCGGTGAATACGGTTTTCCGGAATCACACAGCGCTTCGTTTGCGGTATTGGCTTACACCTCCTCCTGGTTAAAACACTATTACCCGGTCGCCTTTTACTGCTCGCTGCTCAATAGTCAGCCTATGGGTTTCTATAGCCCTTCGCAGCTGTTGCAGGACGCATCCCGTCATCAGGTGCAAATCCTTCCTGTCTGCGTAAACCGCAGCCAGTGGGATCACCAACAAGTGATTGTCCAAGGTCAGCCTGCGCTGCAACTTGGCTTGCGGATTGTGAAAGGCTTATCCGATCTTGGCGCGGAGAAGCTGCTGCGATGTCGTCCCTACAATGGATTCCAACATCTCAACGAAATAAGACAATGTGGATTGAGCCGGGGCGATCTGGAAGCGCTCGCCAGTGCCAATGCCACCAAGGTGCTGGCAGATAACCGCTTTTCCGCCCGATGGCAGATGATGGATGACAGCCACGCTCTGCCGCTGTTTTCAAACACACAACCGGACAGCTCGGATGCCAATGCGATTGCCGCCCCTTCTGCGGTAGAAGACTTGATTGAGGATTATGCTGCCACAGGTCTTACGCTCGGCAAGCACCCTATCGCCCTGCTGGATGAAAACGGCAAACTGGGCAAACATCGGTTAGCCAGTGAGCTCAATACTATCCGTTCAGGCTCAGCGGTCACTGTTGCTGGTGTAGTCACTGGCAGACAACGCCCAGGGACAGCCAGTGGCGTAACCTTTGTGACCTTGGAAGACCATACTGGCAACATCAATGTGGTGGTGTGGCTCGCCACTGCACGGGCACAGAACACACCGTTTGTGTCGGCAAAGATATTAAAAGTGAAAGGAATATTAGAGCGCGAAGGCGATGTGGTGCATGTGGTGGCTGGACGATTGATTGATATGACTCACACCCTCGACCAGCTACTTGTCCATTCACGGGACTTTCACTGATCGCGGAGTAAATGATTATGAGAAGACTTCTTCTACATCAACCACTTTTGATCGGTTGACCGTGATTTTCCAACGCTGAATAGTAAAGCTCCCATCCTGGTTTTTCTGCTTGGAAACCAGATTAAACTGGTGACGCTTGTCGATAGATTCACGCGTCACCTGACCATCACTCAGCGCGTAATAACGCTGCTTACCACGCGCCATCAGGCGGGAAAATGGACGGAAATCGAGTCGCCATACTTCCCGTGTCATGTCGTAGCCGCTAAGGAACTTGGTGGTCGACATCTGGGTTACCATTTTGATCTTCACTACCGATTCTTCACGCTGACGTAATTTGCCTTTGCGCATCTTGCGCACATCATCAGGAATTTTGTCGAACGGGATGTAATCCAACCACTCCAGCTGATTGCCGATACGCTGACCGGAAGTCGGGTCAGTGAACATCTTGCGCCACTTAGGACGCCCTTTACGAATAAAGCGCCAAAGCACATCACGCAGGTCGTCTTTGAAAATCTCACGCATGGCATATAGCCCCGCCATGGCCAGCGCGAAAGACAGAGTAATTTCACCCAAGAAGTTACGCATGCGGATAATCGCAAAGGTAACAAAAATCATCACCAGGCCTGCTGCTGCACCTTTTGCCAGTTTGTTGAGGTTCTGCCCCAACACCACATCGTTCTGGCGAATCGTGACCGGATATTCAATCAGACGACGGGCAAGGCGCATCTTGTTGACCATTCGCGTCGGGTCACTCTGCGCCTTGGATGAGTTGTAGTTTTGGTCGATACGATAAGCAGCTTCAGATTCGCAAAAAGCCAAAAGCTGCTCTTTGATCGGCTTGAACGCAGCGCTTCTTGGCATGTGCGCAACCAGCGAAAGAAAACGCTGCTCAGTCAACCAGGAAAGGTAGTTATCGACATTGTTGTAGTACTTGATGAGACTTTCATCTTTCGGCACATAACGGCGCAGACGACGGAGGATCTCAACCGCCATGTCGGTGATCACTTCCAATTGCTCCACGGCTTCTTCTTCTTCCACGTCTGTCACGGTATCGAAAAAGCGGTGTGTGGTTTTCTCCAGCGAAAGCGCATATTGATACGCGTACAAGCTCAAGCTCACACGATATTTGTCAGAAGGCAATTTATCCCGGCTGGCGAGTCGGGAGTGAACAAGCGGTAAATGGTGTTGCGAAGAAAAGTAGGTACGGGTGTTAGACAGTACCGTGTAGTAAAACTCATCTTCGCTGAGCACGCTCTTGGAGAAATTCAGCTCTCCAGGAACAAATAGGTAAAATTCGACGTCCTGTCTTTTTATCTCTTCGTTTATCAGCGCAATCCGTGCGGTTAACCCCTCATCTTTTTCTACAGAGATCAATTATGTACTCCAAAACATTCTCTTTTTACGGGTCTTTCCGCGAGCTAGGAAGGACACATAGTTTATACCGAAACATTCCGTGTGTGCATGCCTCCAATAGGCTTAATTTCATTGGGTGGATGTAAAAAGGCCAACACCGATTAGCTGTGCATTTTTTAACCAGTGCGCAAAGATCATTTCGCCACTTCGATAACTCGGGCTTGCGAGCGGATTAAACCCCGAGAGTTAACTGGGTTATCCACAGAAAAAGTGAATAAGTCTCAGTAGTCAGATCCTGACATCGCGTTAAACTGACTACGGTTTCAGTCGTTTAGGATAATCGAGAAACAGAACCTGTTTATCTGCCGTCGACCAGTTAGACCAACTTTGGCTGTATAGGGCAATCACCGCTACACCACACGTTGGGAGGTTATCTATTTCAAAGGGAATATGAGCGAGAAATTCATTGAAAGCCGGATTATGGCCAACCAACATGACGCTTTCATTATCGTCGTCAAACCGCTCTACAACCTTTACCAGCGTTTGCCAATCTTCTGTGTAAACCGTGTTTTTAATGACAACAGGTGGCGAATGAACAAACTGCTCTGCCATCAGTTGTGCCGTCGTCTTCGCGCGAAGTGCACTGCTGGAAACGATCAACTGGGGCTGCTTTAACCACGCCGCCAATCTGGCTCCCATTATAGGTGCGTTTCGCAGGCCACGAGGATTCAGCGGCCTGTTGTGATCATCAAGGGAAGGGTCATCCCAACTGGATTTTGCATGGCGGGTGAGAAAAAGTAACTTCACCCGTACCTACTTGCCCAACGCCTCACGCATGCGGGTTTGCACCACATCCACAAGAAGATCGGGTTGGAACTTGGACACGAAGCGGTTACACCCCACTTTCTCCACCATGGCTTCGTTGAAGCTGCCACTGAGTGAAGTGTTAAGCGCAATATAGAGATCGTGCATGCGACTGTCTGCGCGCACTTCTGACGTCAGCTTGTAGCCGTCCATTTCCGGCATTTCCGCGTCAGTGATCATTAACAGGATCTCGTTGCGCGGGTCTTTCCCTTCATCACACCAGGATTTAAGAAGATTCAGCGCCTGCTGGCCATTCTTCTTCTCAATGCACTCGATACCAAGCTGACCCAATGTTTCGGTGACTTGTTTGCGGGCAGTAGAAGAGTCGTCCACCACCAGCACTTTCTGGCCCACTAGATGGTTAGAGAGATCATCATCCAACACACCATCGGAAATGCCGATGTCATAGGAGATAATTTCCGCCAGTACTTTTTCGACATCGATAATCTCAACCAGCTTTTGTTCGTTTTCATGGTCGAGCTTGGTGATCGCCGTAAGGTAATTGGAACGCCCCGTGCTTGGCGGCTCCATAATTTCGTCCCAGCCCATATTCTTGATATACACCACCTTGCCGACTAAAAAAGCCTGCACGGAGCGGTTGTACTCCGTCACAATAAGATTGCTTTCTTCATCTTTGCTGAGCGGACGCAAACCAATTGACTGACGCATATCGATTACAGGGATGGAGTGACCTCGAATGGTCGCAACACCGCTAATTTTGGGATGAGAACCGGGCATTTGGTTAAGGCGGGGGACTTTCAACACTTCTCTGACTTTAAAAACGTTGATAGCGAAAAGTTGGCGTGTTCCTAGCTGGAATATCAACAATTCCAGTCGGTTTTCACCCACTAGGTTGGTACGGGAGTCTACAGAATCTAAAATGCTTGTCATGGGTTACTAACCGCTCTCAGATCACATCACTGTGATTTCTCATTGTCTTATCGCTGTCAGCCAGTAAAACACATAATGAGAAGGTGCTCACTTCGTCTTTACTATTTAGCGCGTTACATCTTAATAATAGAAAAACTCCTTGAATAAAGCGAAATTACCCCACCTCTACTTACATTTTTATCATTGGGCTGCAAATGCCTTCTCTCACAGAGAGTTAGCAAGATTCTGATCACGCTGGAAATTCACGAAAAGTTACTGGATAAGTGTCATAAATCGGCCCATCATAGGTGTGACAAGGATGAGGAAAAGCTACAATCAAGAGAGATATTGTGGCGTTGCTGGAAGCAATGCATCATTTTTCTTGTTTACTCATTCTGGCTAAAAACAGGCGCTATATGAAAAGCAAAGCCAATGAATCGCAGGGTATGTTGTTATTCCGACTCTCTGCCACACAGACTTTTGCCCTTGGCACTTTGAAGGTCAGAGAGATTGTACCTTTCTGCCCGCTCACTGCACTTCCTGGCTCTCATCCTACTGTCATTGGTACCGCGAATATCCGTGGTATCACTACACCAGTTATCGATATGGCGAAAGCGATTGGTTATCAACCTGTCGATAAGGAAGAGTACAAAAACTGTTTTATCATCATCACCGACTGCCAACGTCGTGTGGTGGGTTTTTTGGTGCGTGGCATCGAGAAAATTAGTGAATGTGATTGGCGCAATATTACTCCGCCTCCAGAAACCCTGGGTACACGCGCATTTCTGACAGGTGTGATGAACGTTGACGAAAAGCTGGTGCAACTGCTGGATGTTGAACTGGTGATGTCGAAAATCTTCCCCATGCCGGAAGACAAGCTTCATCCTATCCTCGCCGATGTGGATCGCGAGAAACTCAAACCTATGCACATCCTCTTGGTTGATGACAGCAGTCTGGCAAGGCGTCAGCTTTCAGAAGCGCTCGACAGCATCAATATTCCCTATGTGGTTAGCACCAACGGGATTGATGCACTTGAGAAGCTGAAAAACTCAGCCAGAGAAGGCCGACCGTTTGATATCGTCGTGAGTGATATCGAAATGCCAGGCATTGACGGTTATGAATTGGCCTTTGAGATCCGAAGCAACGAGCCGCTCTCCGAAGCGTATCTGATCCTACACACCTCGCTTTCCAGTGAAATCAGTGTTGACCGCGCCCATCAGGTAGGGGCTCACGAAGCGCTGACCAAGTTTGATGCCACAGAGCTGGTGAATGCCATGCTTCGCGGCGCTCATCTTAAACTGGAAGGAGAACATGTCCGCCTTGAAGGGGCAGTTGAGTAATTTACTTTCACTTTCGTGAAAGGCACGCTTCCACGCGTGCCTTTTTCTTTTCTATCAACATGCTATATGGTTAATTTGCATACGATTCGTGTGCCGCGAATATTCTGCGCTCACGAGGTTATAGCACATATTTTCCTGCTCAAGCTGTCACTAAAAGTTCTCGTAAAATACTGCGCTTTCCTTGATCAAAAGACTGTTTCCGACGGTCACCTTGTGGTTTAATTTCATCAGGATCACACAAAGAAGGTTATAGACCTATGAACAATGTATTCGAGATCGTTAAGTTCTCTCGTCGCAAGAATAAACTGAAGCGGGAAATTCAGGATAACGAGAAGAAAATCCGCGACAACCAGAAGCGCGTAACTTTGCTTGAGAACCTGCTTGATTACATTCAGCCAGAAATGACTCACGATGAGATCGTAGAGATCGTTAAAAACATGAAAGCTGACTACGAAGATCGTGTAGATGACCACATCATCAAGAGTGCAGAAATTTCAAAAGAGCGCCGCGAGATCAGCCGTCAAATCAAAGAGCTGACCCGTCTGGACAAAGAAGGCAAAAAATAAGCTTTCTTTCTGCGATAACGCAGTCGCCCGACAGCGAAAATGACAAGACCACCCTCTCGGTGGTCTTTTTGTTTTTTGGCCCTAGCAAGCCGACAGTTGCATCGAACGTAAATTCGGTGACACCAACAAAGTCGCTTCGGTGGCAGCCTGCACCTCTTCAATGGAAAGCTCTGGCGCAAGCTCAGTCAGAACCATGTCGCTCTCATTGATTTCAAACACACCTGTAACCCTCCCACAGGCAGTTCTGAATTCGAAACCAGCTTCCAGGCGTTTGGTAAATCCGCACTGATCTGGCTGATACGCTCCAGATCCTGCGGGTTCAGATGCACCGTGACTTTCTCCAATTTGCCGGAAGGGCTTCGAGGGTTTCATCTACCAGTGTCAGGATTTGCTGTGGCATCATTTTCATCATGAAGGCGCAGCATTTCGATCAGGATGGCATGCTCTGCACCACGGAAACCTTTGCGATGCAGCGTTCAATCAAGTCATTCATCACCTGATGGTCGATATCCTGCAAACGAGCGATACGGTAAAGCAGTTCGTCGTGGTAATCCGATGGCAGATGCTTCAGCACCGCGGATGAACTTTCGGCGGGATGATATTCCCCACGTGCATACCCTTTCGCTGGCGCTGAGTTATCGATTGGTGCATCTGGTCAATAAAGAGCAGGGGGCACCACTGACCCAACGTATCCGCGGTGTCCGCCGTCATCTTTCTGAACAAATCGGCTTCATTCTGCCGGAAGTGCGTATCCGCGACAACCTGAGCCTGAAACCGAATCAGTACACCCTTTCCCTCAATGGCGAAGTGATTGAGCAAGGCTTTATTGAACCTGCCGTTGATTCGCCAGCAATTGAAGCAACAAGGCATGGCGCCAATCCTTCTGGTGATGCCACAACTCCGCCCATTGATTGCTCGCTATGCCCGCACCTTTACACAAGGACTGGCGGTGCTTTCTTACAACGAAGTGCCGGAGAACAAACAGATCAATGTGGTAGGAAACCTTGGCTGATCTTTAGTCAAGTTTGAGGAGAGTCAAGGCATAAAGAAGAAACGGCGATAGCCGTTTCTTCTTTTGAGCCTATGGCGCTTAGATCAGTTTCTTTCGAACATGGATAACCAGCGCTTCTGCCAATATCACCACGGCGAAGATACTGAAAAGCACCATGGAGACCTTCTGCCATTCAAACAGGTTTTGTGCATCGTTCAGCACTACACCTATCCCACCAGCCCCCACAAGACCAAGCACTGCAGACTCGCGGACATTGATATCCCAACGGAACAGAACAATGGAGTAGAACGCTGGCATGACTTGCGGCCAATAGCCCTTTAACAGAATGCTCATCCAAGATGCGCCTGTGGCTCTCAGCGCTTCAATTGTGCCCATGTTCACTTCTGCAATCGCTTCAGCGAGAAGCTTGCCGACAAAGCCAACGCTTCGCACAGCAATAGCCATGATTCCCGCCAATACACCGGGTCCAAATAGCGCGATGAAAAGCAGTGCCCAAACCAGAGAATTCACCGAGCGGGATGACACCAAAAAGAACTGGGCAACCCAGTTAAGCGTTTTGCTCGGGGTAATATTTGGTGCATTCAGTAGCGCCAATGGAATCGCAAACACCAACGTAAACAAGGTGCCCAAAGTGGCGATATGCAGGGTTTCAATTAGCGCTGCATGAATGGTTTCCGGATAGAAGCCGTAATCCATCGGTACCATGCGGCTGAACATGTCTGAAAACTGCGCCGGTGCGTCATACAGGAACTCCGGGATCACCTCGACCGTCTGCCAGGACCATACAATGGCTGATACAAAGCAGAGGTATACAGCAAAACGGGCGAGTCGCTCATTGAAAGTGAAACGTTGCCACTCTTTATCGATAGAAGCCGTCGTCATTAGAAAATTCTCCTTACGATGTTCGACAGGAATTCACCAACGAGTATCAGGGCGATAATGGTGATCAGGATGGCTGCCACAAAGTCGTAGTCAAAACGCTGGAAAGCCGAGAAAAGTGTACCGCCCAGGCCACCAGCCCCTACGATGCCAACCATGGTTGAGTTACGAAGATTGGAGTCCAATTGATAACTCGCAAAGCCGATAAAGCGGGTAAATACCTGCGGCATCACAGCAAACAGGATAACGCTGATAAAATTGGCACCTGTCGCCCTAATCGCCTCAACCTGCTTAAATGAGATTTCCTCAATCGCTTCCGCAAACAGCTTTGCGATAAAGCCGATGGACGCAAAAACCAGGGTTAAAATCCCCGCCAGAGCACCAAAGCCCACCGCTTTTACGAACAGGATGGCAATGATCACCGGGTGGAAAGAGCGACATAGAGCAATGAAGCCACGCACAGGAGTAGAAACAATGGATGGCATCATGTTTCTTGCCGCTAACAAGCCAAGAAACAATGAAATCAAGATGCCAAAAAAGCTCGAGATAATGGCGATTTGAAGGCTTTCTGCCAGTCCACTCAATAACAAGCTGGAGCGGGAAAAATCAGGGGGAAACATACGAGAAAGTAACCTCTCGCTCTCCCCAAACCCCACTATCAAACGCTCAACACTAAGGTTCAAACTGGAAAAGCTATAAAACAGGTACGCAATGATGCCGAGAATACAAACTCTGTTTACCCAAGAGCTCTTAAACGGATTCTCAACATCAACGGAGGGGTTTAGTCCAGCCATGACTCACCTCCATAAATCACTTTTAGATCCTCTTCGCTGATCCCTTCAGGGCTGCCATCGTAGTACACTTTCCCGTTACACATACCAATGACACGTTTGGCAAAACGTTTAGCGAGATTCACATCGTGGATGTTAACCAAAACAGGGATTTGTTTTTCTTTGGCAAAGGTTTCCATCAGCTCCATGATCTCAACCGCGGTCTTTGGATCGAGGGAGGAGGTCGGTTCATCAGCCAGCAAGATATAAGGGTCTTGCATCACAGCGCGTGCAATACCGACGCGCTGCCTTTGACCACCAGATAGGCTGTCTGCGCGCTGATTGGCGAAATCTTGTAAACCCACGAATTCCAACAATTCGAAGGCTTTCTTTAGATCTTCCTTGGCATAGTTACGACGCCAAGCATTCCATGACGACATGTAGCCCAAGCGTCCACTCAATACGTTTTCTATGACTGTTAGGCGCTCAACCAAGTTGTATTCCTGGAACACCATGCCGATATGGCGACGTTGTTTTCGCAGCGCTTGTCCTTTGAGTTTTGTCAGGTCCTCACCCTCAAACAAAATCTCACCGCTGGTTGGGTCGTTAAGGCGATTAATACAACGGAGCAACGTACTTTTTCCGGTACCAGAAGGGCCGATAATAGCGATGATTCCCGGCTCATCAATATCAATATCAATGCCTTTGAGGATTGGCTTTCCTGCCACGTATTGATGAAAAAGGTTTTTAATTTTTATTCCGTCATAACTTGCTACGGCCATACTCATATTCCTTGTTGCCCTTATTTTTGGGTGCACGATGCCCTACCCGTGAGGGCACCATGCTTTTTAGATTGAATTAACGAATTATTGCGTTGTGGCTTGCTTGGCCAGTTCAGCCGCTTTCTTCTTGGCGCGTTTCGCAGCGTCTTTTTCCGCCAACTTCTTCAAGCCAGCCTTGGTGTAAGCGGTACCCGTTGCGTGCGCAATATTACGGATCACAGACCAATCTTCCTTGTAGGTAATAGGCGAGAAGCGGTCTGCACCTTTAAACGCATCGCTCATTTCCTGCGTGAATCGATAGCTGAAGAAGGCTTCATTGATCTTCTCTACCAATTCAGGTTTCAGGTTATGCGCATAGCCAAAAGCAGAGGTCGGGAAACGCGGGCTGCGATAGATAATTTCCAGTTCAGAGTCATCAACACGACCTGCTGCAACCATGCGGTCGTAGACATCGGAAGCCACTGGTGCAGCATCATAGTCGCCATTGAACACGCCAAGGATGGATTGGTCATGCTTACCGGAGTACAGCACTTTGTAGTCTTCGTCCGGAACCAAGCCTTGTGCTGGAAATAGCGCTCGCGGTGCCAGGTTGCCAGAATTTGACGAGGCAGAAGTGTGAGCGACTTTCTTCCCTTTGAGGTCTGCCATTTCTTTTATACCGCTGTCTTTACGGACAATAGTGACCAGGTTGTAACCCTGAAAGCCAGACTCATCACCTTTAACCGCGATTGGAACGTAACCTGCCAGATTCACGGCGTAACCGGTTGGACCCGTTGAAAAGCCAGCCACGTGCAGGCGGCCAGAACGCATAGCTTCAACCTGAGCTGAGTTTGAGTGGACGGTGTAGTAGATAACTTTCTTACCGGTGATCTTACTGAGGTGAGCCTGAAAATCGGCGAATGCATCTTTGTAGAGTGCGGGATCTTCAACTGGGGTATAAGTGAAAACCAACGTACTTGGGTCTATCCATTCTGAAGCGTCTTTTGGTGAGTCTGCAACCAAGTCCTGATTTTCATCACAGTATCTTTCATCCAAAACACCGCGATGAGAACACTCATTTGCCATAGCAACAGATGGCAGAAGCAATGAGCCAGCGATTAACAATCCTTTTACACTGTCTTTCATAATAGAACCTTATATTCACGTTATTGTTGATGTGCAGCTTCCCTATAGCAGAAGGCATGCCAACAATATTTTTATTATTTTTCAGATATTTAAAATTATGGCGAAATTCCCCGATTTCACTTCGGTCATTTCTGTCCAGTTTAAAAAGGTACAGAGAGTGGTTTGGGTCATTCCTGTCCAAAACGCTTAAAAGCGAAAAAAGGAGCCACATGGCTCCTTTGATTTAAAGTGCTTAGCCGTCCCTGCTGGGTTTAAAATTCTCTTTATCCAACTGATGCTTTTTCATTTTCCGATAAAGGGTTTTTCTTGGCAGATTTAAGCGAACAGACACTTCGTTGATGTTACCCGAGGTTTCAATCAAGGCCTCAGTCAATACGTTACGCTCGTACTGTTCCATCTGCTGTTCAAACGCGAATGCCTCCGTTCCCTGGGTTGGAGGGGAGTGTAAATCAAAGCCTTCTCCAACAATGCCAAGTACAAACCGATCCGCCACGTTACGAAGTTCCCTGACATTTCCCGGCCAATCGTGACGACACAGCTGTTGGATTTGCTCTGCGTAAAGCGTCGAAGGACGCGTTTTATATTTTTGGCTGGCTTGAACGACGAAATGACGGAACAGCGACTGGATATCTTCCTTTCTTTCCCTGAGTGGCAGCAAATTGAGGCTGGCTATGTTGAGCCTGTAGAAAAGGTCTGAGCGGAACTCGCCCCGTTGGCTGAGCTCAGAGAGATCTGCTTTGCTCGCCGCAAGTACGACAATATCGACGGGGATAAGCTCATTGCCGCCGACCCTTTCAATGACCCGCTCTTGAATCACCCTAAGCAGTTTGATTTGAACGGATATCGGCATGCTTTCGATTTCATCCAGAAAAAGCGTACCGCCATTGGCTTGTTCAATTTTACCAATGCGCTTTTTATTGGCGCTGGTAAAAGACCCCGCCTCATGTCCAAATAGCTCGCTCTCAATGATGCTCTCTGTCATCCCGCCACAGTTAATCGCGACGAACGCTTTGTCCTTGCGGGCAGAATACTGATGCAATGCCCGCGCAATCACTTCTTTCCCTGTGCCGGTTTCCCCATTGATGATGGTATCGACGCCTGTGCGCGCCAGAGCTAACACCTGATTTCTTATCATTTCCATATGCGCCGAGGAGCCAATCACCCGGCTTTCAATAGGCAAGGCTTGTTCTGATGTAAGATCTGGAGATTGCTCTATGTGAGAAGCTGCAAGGCTCAGCTTTTCAACCAGCTCATCGCTTTGCAACGGCTTCTCGATAAAATCAAAAGCTCCCAGCTTCATGGCTTCGATAGCCATCGGAATATCGCCATGGCCACTCATCAGGATCACTTTGCATCTTGGCGCCCGGTGTTGAATAGCGTCCAGCATGGAGAGACCATCCAACTCAGGCATCCGCACATCACAAAGAACGACCTGAGCAGCGTCCGGCGTGAGTAACTTCAATGCAACCTTGGGGTCAGTAAATCCTGAAACCGTAAATCCCTCTAATTCCAACATTTCACTGACTGCTTCGACGACATCAATCTCATCGTCAATCAGCGTGATGCGTTTTTCCATCATCTCTTTAGCCTTGTTCAAGATGTACTACAAATTCACTGCCTTGCCCGGGCTGCGAATAAACCCTGATAGAACCGCCAAAATCTTTAATGATATTGAATGCAATAGACAGCCCTAACCCTAAACCTTTACCAACATCTTTTCTTGTGTAGAACGGGTCAAAAATATGAGGAATATCTTCGCTGGGTATTCCCTTGCCATTGTCTTTGACCTTAATACTCACGCCTTCTTCATCACAGTTCACCGACATCACAATCAGCGGGTTCTCTGTCTTCTCGACAGCATCGACAGCGTTGCTGAGCAAATTGACCAAGACCTGCTCCAAACGAATAGGATTGGCAATCACACTCTGGGTCTGGTCAAGGTGACAATCCAATGCAATCGGCACATCCCGGCTGACGAACAACGCGATGGCGTCATTGATAACTGGCATGACTTCAACGGAGGAAATTTTGCCATCACTCTTTCTGGAGAAGGCCTTCAAATGATGCGTTAACGCAGCAACTTTGCTCAGCAACATTTCAATTTTTAAAAGGTTCTGCAACGCCTTGTCTGTGCGTTCTTGCTCCAGCCATTTTTGGGCACTGCGCGTATGACTGCTAATAGCAGTCAATGGTTGGTTGATTTCGTGGGTAATACCAACACTCAGTTGTCCCAGTGCGGCAAGCTTACCCGCCTGAACCAACTCGTTTTGTGTCACTCTTAATCTTTCTTCCGCCAACCGTCGCTCTTCGACTTCGGCCTCCAACTTTTTGTTGGTGCGCTTTACCACTTTTGCTGTGGCCTGAAACACTTTCAGAGACTTGGCCATTTGCGTAATTTCATCCTGGCCTCTCAACGCAATTTCTGTGTCCAGATAGCCAGTTGAAATCGCAAACATTTCATCGCGTAGGTGCAGCAGTCTCTCCAAAATGTTTTTACGCACGTAGAACCAAGCAATACCCGCTGCGGCAATCAGACTGATGACAGAAAGCGTAAGGGAGAAGTTTCGGTTTGAGGCCAAGGACTGCTGAACCTGGGCAATAGATTGATCAATTTCCAGATTCACATTTGAGGTGTTGCGCTCAATTTGAATAGATAGTTGGTGCAAGTATTCACGGCTGTTTTCAAGCAAAAACGCTTGCTGATAATGATGCTCAAGCGCCTGGTTTTTCAACCTGACTAAATGACTGGAACGGGACGCCAACGTGTAAATCACGGAGAGCTTTTCATCCAGTGCTGGAAGTGATTTTGCCAGCCCACTCGCTTGCCACAGATCGAACCACTCCTCTCCAAGCTGTTCCAAACGAATCGTGGTGTAATCCAGCTCATTGAAGCTACCGTCGTTGAACAGCTTCTCCACCAGCCCAAGCTGATAAAAGAGTAGCGCCTTCAATTGACCATACTGGAGTTTCGACTTATCCGACGCTGGAAGCTTATCGAGCTCATCAATGACCTGTTGAAGCAGTGGATAAAAACCTTCAAGCAAATTCCTCAATTCAGCATTCAGCTTTCGGGAATCTTCCGCACTTTGATAAAGCAAGCTCAAGCTATTGTTTACCTGCATCATCAGGTCTTTGAAATAGGCGTGATACTCTGGGAAATGCACCAGTATTTGGTTCATTTCCTGAATACTGTCGTCCACCCTGGTCATGGTGTTTCTTCTTTCGAGGTTTGATTCGGCATCGGCCAATTGAGAGGCGTCACTGATCACCAGACGCACCATGTCGTTCAATCTGGCAGCATGCTCAAGCGCGACAATATCTTTCTCTTTGAGCTCAACCAACGCCGACTCAAGTTTGTCGTAAGTCACCGAACTAAAAAGTGCGAGTAGCAATGTCGCCATCGACAACATAGCGAGCGCAAGCCCAAGGCGAACCTCGATCCCCCGCCACTTGAACCTGCCTTTGCGAGTTTCTTGCGTTTTAAGTTCCTCTAAAGAGGTGCCTTTTGCATTTACAACCATAGGCGTTAAAAGAGCGTCCCTGAATGACCACCCACTCCATTCACTAACTGATGAAGTGATTACTAACAACTATATAACACATCACTGTACCCCATTGAAAACGCGCTATTCTGAAGACCTCCTCGTCGCCAAGCCTCTCATTCAATTTAACTTTTGCTAATAAAAGGTCGCCTATACCCTTTTGGCAAAGAGGAACTAACAGGGAGGAACTAACAGGGACACACACTTTAAGAAAGAAGCCAAAGAGCCGAATCCCCTCAACGTAGTGAACACAATACTCAGTCGCAAGTGTTGAAAATCTAACCTTAGTTCTCAGTCTGGGTGGCGCTCGTTACGATTTACCCAGATTTCAAGCAACAAAAACATCAGGCTTAGGCCTGATTGACAGAAAAT